>JALYHC010000255.1 GCA_030776765.1 Actinomycetota bacterium
TTGAGGACCGCCGATGCCCCGCTCTCAATGGCAGCCCGAGCGTCGGCGGCGTGGCGGATCGACTCGTCCAGGCAGATGGGGGTGCGGATGCGCCCCGCCAGCCGGGCATGGTCGCTCAGGTCGTCAAAGGCCAGCGGTTGCTCCAGGAACTCGAGGTGGAAGGCGTCCATCTCTGCCAGGCGGGCAGCATCTTGGAGGCGATAGGCGCCGTTGGCATCGGCCGTCAGGCGGATGTGGGGCCAGCCCTCCCTCACCGCCTCCAAGACGGCGAGGTCCTGATCGGGGGCGATCTTGAGCTTGATGCGCAGGTAGCCCCGGGCCAGGAAGTCCGCCACTGCCTCCAGCAGCTCCGCACGGCTCGGCTGGAGGCCGATGCTGACGCCGGTCGGCACGGAGCGGCGAACTCCCCCTAGCAGCTTCCAGAGCGGCATGCGGCGGGCCTTGGCCAGCAGGTCCCAGGCGGCCGCTTCCAGCGCCGCCTTGGCCATCGGATTGCCCCGGATGCCGCTCAGCCGTCCCACTACCTGGGCGGGCTGGTCCAGGTCGTGTTTGACGAGCAGAGGCACCGCGAACTTCTCGAGGATCACCCAGGCGGTGTCCACCGTCTCCGCCGAGTAGTCCGGGGCGTGGTCGGCTGCGCACTCTCCCCAACCCTCCACCCCATCGGCCAGCACCCGCACCAGGAGGATGCGCCGGTGGTGCACCGAGCCGAACGAGGTGGCAAAGGCGGCCTTCAGACCGAGGGACACCTCTCGTAGCTCGACACGGTCAATGCGCATGCGCCCTCATGCATCCAGGCTATCCCCAGCTGCTTCGGCAGGTCCTCCTCTCATGTAGGGGCAGACGACCGTTCGCCGGCTCAAGTTCCTTCCAGCCCGGCCGATGCACCGTTGGTGAGATCGGGTGCATCTTGGGCGGAGAGTCAACTGGTTTCCCCGGGCCTCGAGCCCATGGGGGGCGATGTGGAAGGGAGGAAGACGGGTTGGCGCGGATAGTGGCGCTGCTGGTGCTGTTCGCCGCGGCGGCGTTCGTGGTGGTCGATTGGCTCTTCGGGCAACGCCCGGCGGTGGCGGTGGTCGCCTCGCTCCTCGCCCTGCTGATCCTGATTAGGGGGCTGGCGTGGCGGGCGGCGCCCGAACGTCCCACTGTGGATCTCGATCGCGAGGTGGCGGCCGAGCTGGAGCGACTGGTGCCTGACGGGTTCGCCGTGCTGCACGGCCTTCGCTTCAACGACCACGTCCTCGAGCACGTCGTGATCGGCCCTCCGGGAGTGTACGTGGTGGCCTCGGCTGCCGGCGGCCTCCGCCCGGCCCAGCCCGGCTATCCGGACGGCGGCATCCTGACGAGGAGGGCCGAGGAGGCCCAACTGATGGCCGAGCGACTGGGGCGTCGGATCGGCTCCCGGGTCAATGCGGTCGTGGCGGTGACCCAACCCGACCTCCCGAGAGTGCTGGACGGGGCCGCGCTGGTGCCCATGGACCACATGACGGAGTGGTTCAGGGGGCAGCAGGCCGGGTGGAGCCTGGTCCGCGTGCAGACTGTGCAATCGACGGTCCTGGAGGTGTTTCGAGCCGTGCGCGATTCGAGTGACTCCGAGGACCAGACTGAAGGGCGCAGCACGGCGTGAAGGATCGGCTACAGCCTGCCTCTCGTCAGGTCGCTCCTCTTCATGCCCAGCTCGTTTGAGCGGCGCAACCAGCGGGCCACGTCCCGGGGAGTGATGATGCCCACCACGGCGCCGTCTTGGGTGACCAACACCCGCGATACGTTCTCGTCCTGGAGGCGCTCGAGGACGCGGTCCATCCGCATGTGACGGCTGACCGTGGTGGTGTCGTCGAGGGAGGTCATCGTGTGCCACACCTGCCGCGTGTCCCACTGGTCGCTCGGCACCTGCCGCACCGCCCTCAAGGTGAGCAGGCCCACCACCCGCTCGCCGTCCTGCACCGGGAAGGCGTTGTGGTCGTGGCGCAAGAAGAATTCCTCTACCGCTTGGCGCAATGAGATGTCGGAGGGAATGGTGACCAGCTCGGCATCGAACATGACGTCCTCGGCGTCCACCGCTTCCAACATCCTGCGCAGGTGGAGCTGCTGATAGGATCCCCAGGCCGCTTGGGTGAGGAACCAGCCGATCGCCGCCAGCCAGAGACCGTCGACCAGTGCCCCGTTGAAGATCAGAAAGAGCCCGATACCCACCAGCAGGTAGCCGAAGATCTGCCCGGCGCGGCTGGCGATCCTGGTGGCTTGGGAGAGGTTGCCGCTGAAGTGCCAGATGGCGGAGCGGAGCAGCCGGCCACCATCGAGGGGGAATCCGGGCACCAGGTTGAACACCGCCAGCGCCAGGTTGACCCAACCCAGGTAACCGATGGGGCCAGAGATCTCCTCCGGCACCAGGCCTCCGCCGAGGCGGGAGATGGCCCAGAACAGCCCTCCCAGCACCAGGCTGGTGAGCGGCCCGACCGCGGCGATCACGAACTCGTCCTTCGGCTCTCGGGTCTCCAGCTTGGCGTGAGTGGCGCCGCCGAACAGAAAGAGGGTGATCCCCTGCACGGGGATCCCCCGGCGCAGCGAGGTCACCGCGTGGGCCAGCTCGTGGGTGAGGACCGAACCGAAGAACAGTGCTGTCACCACCAGGGCGACGAAGAAGGTGGCTGCACCGCCCAGGCCCGGATACTGCTGCGAGAAGAGGGCATAGAGGCTGTAGACGATCAAAAAGACGATCAGCGCCCAAGAGGCGTCGATCTTGATCTCGACGCCGGCTACCTTCCCGACTCGCCAGGCATTCCCGAACATAAGGGCCTCCAGCTTATTCGGTGCTCGATGGTTGCGCCTGGGCGGCAGGGCCTTCCCAGCGCTGCCAGTGCACCACCTGCTCCAAGGGCTTCCAGCCCCTCCGGAGTGAGTGGGACCTGCGGTCGGGCGCCGGGTACCCCAGGGTCACCACGCCGATGGGCGTCACATGGGAGGGGATCCCCAGGAGCTCGCCGAGCCCGGCGAGGCGATGGACGCCGAAGAAGCCGGCCGCCAGCCCCTCGTCCACCGCGGTCAGCAGGAGCAGCATCATGGTGGCGCCGGCGTCCACGTACCAGTAGGGGACCGGCCATTCGATCTCGGTGGCGTCATCGCGCAGCTTGTCGGGCTCTCGATACCGGCTGTGGTAGTCGGCCTCGCTGGTGCAGACCACCACGTGCACCGGGGCGCCCGACATCCAGGGGTCGAAACCAGAGGCTACGTAGTCGGCTTCACCGGCCAGCTCGGCGATGGCGCGCCGGGTCTGCGCCTCGGTGACCACCACCAGGTATTGGCCCTGGCTGAACCCGGCGCTGGGAACCCGGCGAGCTATGGCGACGATGCGTTCGATGGCCTCCATGCCGGGAGGCTCAGGCCGGTAGTTGCGGACCATGCGCCGCCGCCGCACCACCTCTGAGAAATCCATGGCTTCGCTGCTCTTCCTTGTGGCCGCTCACCAAAACGGAGGGCGCCGGCGCTCGGTCACGTCCCGGCGGGTCTCTTGGAGATCGTGCAGGGAGTGCAGCCACCGGTCGACCCTCCAGTCGCGCCGCAGCTCCTGGGGACGCAGCGAGAGCTGTGCCCAGCGCTTGCCCCAGCGCCGGGCGGTGTCCCGGAGGTGCAGACCGTACCAGGCAGCCGTCCAGCGGTAGCGATCGGCGTACTTGCGAGCCAGAAAGGCGCGGGTGGGAAAGAGCCGCCGGAGGACGTTCCTGCCCACCGCAAGGGGCGTGTACCGCTCCTCGGCCGGCACCAGGTTCCGCAGCGGCCAGGGGCCGGTGCCCAGCACCCTGTGGCCGATGAAGCTGTGGAGCTCGCTCGTACCCCATTTCACCAGCGAGGCCTGGAGGATCGAGCTCGGGAGCGGGGTGCCCAACAGCTCGGCGGCCGACAGCAGGGCGCAGGAAGTGGGGCCGGAGACGCCGCTGCTCCCCACCTCTTGCAGGAGCAGCTCCCAGTCGAAAGAGCCCCGGTAGTGGCGGATGGTCTCCGAGATGTCGACGAGCTCCTTCAGGGCTCCCGGCCGGAAGGAGTGGCGGTCCATGAAGAAGTGCAGGCAGAGATGGACGAGCAGGTCCTCCGGCGCCGGCGCTCGGGTGGAGACCCCGGCCACGGTGGCAGGACGGGCCCGCTCCCAGAAGCCCTCCAGGCGGTAGTGAAGGGGCGGATCGACGATGTCGCGGTGCAGCTCCACCGACAGGGTGCCTTGGCGGTTGCGAAGGGGGGGATAGTGGCGGAAGCTGCGGCGCATCGCCTCCTGCATCCGCTCGCCATGGATGGGTCTGTACCCCATGCCTTCCAGCAACCGCTCGGCTCGGCCGATTGCTCCCTCCTCGACGAGGATGTCGAGGTCGCTCATCGGGCGCAGGGCCGGATTGGCATAGACGCTTCCCAGCAGCGCCGCTCCCTTGAGTGGCATGAAGGCGATGCCCTCGGCGGCCAGGGCCAGCAGCACATCCGCCAGCTCCTGCAACGCATGCGCATTGCGCGCGGCAGTGGTGTAGTAAGCGGCGGAGAGCTCTTCCATGGCGTCGGGTGGTACCTCGGAAACCAGTTCCGGCCGGCGAAGCTGTTCGAAGACGAGGGGAGAGAGCCGGTGCCAGGCGGCCAGGCCCACCAGGCGCGGCCACTGAAGCGCCTCGTCCAGCAGGTCGGCGAGGACCTGCTGGGACGGTGCCGGCTGCAGGGTGGCGCAGTGCAGCAGTAGCCGATACTCGGCTGATA
>JALYHC010000256.1 GCA_030776765.1 Actinomycetota bacterium
CCCCGTCGCCGGCAGGAGCTTGTCGAGTTGCTGCGCCCGTTCGACCCAAGCGGCGGAAGCATGTTGCTGGGGGGCGCCGGGCTGTGGGTGGACCTGCTGCGCGTCCCTCCTTCCGGGACCTGGGAGAAGCGGCGGGCCGACCTGTACGCCCTGGCCGAGAGCTGGCTGGGGCCGTCGGAGGCCACCACCGAGGACGGCCTGTCGCACCTCGTCGTCCGCTACCTGGGCGGCTTCGGCCCGGCACCGCTCAGCGACATCGCTGATTGGGCCGGCCTCCCCGTCACCATGGTGCGCCCCGCCCTCGACGGCCTGAAGATGCGCCGCTTCCGCGACGAGGAGGGGGCCGAGCTGCTCGACCTTCCTGGGGCGCCCCTTCCTCCGGCCGACACCCCGGCCCCCGTGCGGTTCCTCCCCACCTGGGATGCCACCCTTCTGGTTCACGCCCGCCGAACCGCCATCCTGCCCGAGGAGTACCGCAGCCTGGTGTTCAACCCCAAGACTCCCCATTCCGTAGCTACCTTCTTGGTGGACGGGAGGGTGGCCGGAACCTGGAGGTACGAGCGGGGTCGAGTTCTGGTGGAGCGGTTCGGGCGCTTGCCCAAAGGGACGCTCATAGAGCTCGAAGAAGAGGCCGAGCGGCTGGCCGCCTTTCACGCCTGACGCCCATAGGCGAAGGGGCCCGTGGTTGGGGGGCGAAGCCCGGCGCCTAACCTGCAGCCTGGGGAACCGGTGGCAGGGGGACGAACCGAACTTGGCGCCCCCGCCCAAGAGCACCACGCGATCGCCTTTCCAGATGGCGTGACCGACCGAGCTCAGCGCCGAGAGGCACGCCACCGCACGCCTGCCGGCGCCCGGCTGCCCATTGGCGGCACATGCGCTGCCAAGCACGACCAGCTTAGAGGTGTCCTGCTAGAGCCAGCCGCTGCGACGGAAGGCCCGGTAGAGAATCACGGACACCACCAGTATGAGGCCCAGCGTCAGCGGGTATCCGGCCACCCATTCGAACTCTGGCATGTGCTCGAAGTTCATGCCATAGATGCCGGCGATGGCGGTCTGCACCGCCAAGATGGCCACCCAGGCCGAGATCTTGCGCATGTCCTCGTTCTGGCGCACGCCCACTTGTGCCAGGTTCGCCTGGAGTGCCCCGGTCAGCAAGTCCCGAAAGGCCTCCACCGAGCTGGTGACGCGCAGCAGGTGGTCGTGCACGTCCCGAAAGAACTCCCCCAAGCCCGGGTCGACCAGCGGCACCTGCCCCCGGGCGAGGCGCTCGAGCGGCTCCAGAAGCGAGGCCGTCGCCCGGTGGAACAGGAGCACTTGGCGCATCAGCTTGTATATCCGCTCGGCGGGGTTGTGCTTCACAGGGGAGAAGACCTGCTCTTCCAGCTCCTGGAGGTCGCCGTCGAGCCCTTCCACCACTGCGGTGTAGTCGTCGACCACGCGGTCCAGGACCGCATGCAGCACGGCTCCCGGCCCGCAGCGGAGTCGGTCGGGGCGACCTTGCACTTGACGGCGCACCTCGGCCAGCGCCGGCGTGTCTCCGTGACGCACCGTCACCACGAACCCCTCGCCGATAAACAGCATGATCTCGCCGAGGTCGACCGCCTCCCGATCGTCGTCGTAGCGGGCAGGTTTCAGCACCACGAACAGTGAGTCGCCGTAGACCTCCAGCTTGGGACGCTGGTGGGCGTGGATGGCGTCTTCCACCGCCAGCTCGTGCAGGTTGAACTCGCTCCGGACCGACTCGAACTCGGCGGCGGTGGGCTCGTGCAGGCCGATCCAGACGAAGGCCCCCGCCTTCCGCCCGGCCTCGTAGGCCTGCTCCAGGGCCAGCTCCCCCGCCCGGCGAAGGCCGTCCTCGTAGACTGCGCAGTCGACGATCATGATCGGATTCTCGCGCAGCGGCCAGAGCCAGCCGCCTACCTGGTGTGACGAGGTCCCATCATGAAGACCCCTCCCCAACCCTCCCCGAAAGCGGGGGAGGGAGAAGAGCCGCACCTCCGCGCTCCCTCCAGGCAAAGAC
>JALYHC010000257.1 GCA_030776765.1 Actinomycetota bacterium
CCTCCCCCGCTTGCGGGGGAGGGGTGGGGTGGGGGTCTCCTCTGCTTGCGGGGAAGGCCCATGAGGGCTGGGGAGGGGGAAAGACAGAGGCGAGGTAGCTCAGTTGGAAGAGCACGGGTCTGAAAAACCCGGTGTCGGCGGTTCGATTCCGCCCCTCGCCACTTTTGGCGATTCATGATCTCGGTCTTCAAGACGGGGCCAGCCCCGCCCCTCGAGCACTCGCCTGGCCCCCGGGCCATCTGGCCCCTCAGGAGCAGTCCGAAGCCCAGCCAAAGGGCACACCGAACGGCCGGCCCGATCTCGTCGCCTCAGCCCGCTGGAGTTGTGCCCGCTCGCGGGACACTGTCAGGAGGACCTTGCCCCGGTGCCGGCTTCAGAGTCGGGCTAGGACAAGTCCGGCTCTTCCGGTCTCGACGAGGTCCCGCCCTGCAGCCGCACAGCCAGGCGTGGATATCCTCCCTCCTCGGCAAGGTCGGCAGCCGTCCGCCCCCGATCATCGCTGAGCATGGGGTCGGCGCCGTGCGCCAGCAGCAAGTCGACCACCATATCGTCGCCGTTCTGGGCGGCCGACATGATCGGAGTGAAGCCCCCCGACTGACGTTCGTTGGGAGTTGCGCCGGCATCGAGGAGCAGCTTGACGGAAGCGAGGCGAGCGGCGGGGTCGGCGCCGGCGACCGCTGCGTGAAGCGGCTGGTTGTCGAGCGCATTCGTGGTGCGGGCCGAGACGTCGGCCCCGGCGGCGAGGAGCACCTCGGCCGTCTCGGGGCTCCCGAAGAAGACGGCCAGGTGAAGCGCGGTGAAGCCATCCGAGGAGCGCGCCTCGACCAGCCGTGGATCGCCGGCGACGAGATAGTGGGCTCGATCGGCGTCCCCCACCACGGCCGCCTCCCAGATATCGAGGGTGGAGGCTGCTTCGACCAGCAGCGCCAGCACCTGCCTCTCCCCCCAATAGGCGGCGACTGTGATGGGCGACAGTCCCTCTGGGTTCCTGGCCTCGAGGGCGCCCCGGTCGGTAGCGAGGATGCGCTCCACCCCAGCCAGGTCGCCCTCCTCGATAGCAGTAAAAATGGTGTGCGGTGCCACCATCGCCTCTGAGCTCTGGAGATCTTTTAGCATAGCTAAGTATATGCTGTCTGAGGCTCCCTTGGCCAGCCGGCTCGATGAGATCGCTCTTCGCCTCCAGCGGCGGTCCCGGCAGGAGGAAGACGTGCACGGGCTGACGGGGGCGCGTCTGGCGGTGCTCACCCGCTTGATGACCGACGGCCCACTGGGGCTCGGCGAGCTGGCGAATACTGAAGGCGTGGCGGCGGCCACCATGAGCCGGATGGTGGACGGTCTGGAGGAAGGGAAGCTGGTGGTACGCCAGCGCTCGCCCCAGGACGGGCGGGTGGTGCAAGTGGTGGCGACGACCTTGGGGCGATCGCTGGTGGCAGGATCACAGCGGCGGCGCCTGCAGTGGCTGGAGAGCCGGCTCTCGGAGCTCGACGAGACCGACCGAGTCAACCTTGAACGAGCTGCTGCCATCCTCTATCGCCTCACCGAGCCAGGCGGGCCAGGCGGTCGGACCTGAAGCCCATTGTCCCGGGCACCTCAGCTCTCGGCCTCGGGTATCCTCATCCCCTGTTGCCGCCGGGGGGACGGGGTGCTGCCCAACTTCATCATCATCGGAGCCATGAAGGCGGGCACGACCAGCCTCTTTCAGTACCTGAGGCAGCACCCGCAAGTGTTCATGCCTGAAATGAAGGAGCCCCACTTCTTCACCTCTGAGCACAACTGGCACCGCGGGCGGGAATGGTACGAGGAGCTGTTCGAGCAAGCAGGAGCTGCCGACGCGGTGGGCGAGGCCTCGACCGGCTACTCCAAGCACCCCATTTACCAACGAGTCCCCGAGCGGATGGCGAAGATGCTCCCCGACGTGCGCTTGATCTACCTTATGAGGCACCCGATCGAGCGCATGCAATCTCAATACCTCCACCAGACCTCGATCCGGGACGACCACCCATTGCTGCAACCCGAGAGTCGTTCGCTGCGCAAGGCGTTGACCTCCGACCCCAGCTACCTCAGCTTCAGCATGTATGCCATGCAGATCGAGCAGTACCTGGACTTCTTCCCACGCGAGCAGATGCTCCTCCTCACCTCGGACGAGCTTCGCCACGCCCGCCGCTCGACGCTGCGCAAGGTGTTCGGCTTCCTGGGGGTGGATCCCAACCACGTGGGAGCCGAGCAGGGTGAGGAGTTCCACCCGACCGAGGGAAGGACCGTACGCAAACCGCTGGCCAGGAAGCTGCGGCAGCTCCCGGGTTACCGCCGATTGACGCGCCCCCTACCCAGCGCTCTCAAGAAGCTCAACTACCGGTTCACCACCACCGAGGCCAAGCGAGAGCGGGTGCAGATCCCCGACGACCTGCGCGTCCACCTCGAGGAGCTGCTCCGAGCCGACGTCCGACGGCTGCGCACCTACATGCCGGCCGAATTCCACGGCTGGGGGATCGGATAGGCGACAACGACCGAAGCACCGGTCCGTTCGACGGGACCGGCCCCCTCCTTTCGACCATGTGGGCCCAGCAGCCTCGCTTCGCCGACGGACTGGGCCCCTTCTCCCGGGTGGCGCAGGGGGCCGGCTATGTGGGCATCGAGGTGAGCCACCTGACCGACCTGGCGGGCTTCGAGTCGCTCGTCGAGCAGTCCGTGCTGCCTGTGCGTAGCCTGCACGCCCCCACCCCTCGCCCCGCCGGCGCCGCTGGCGGCCTCAATCTTGCCGCCACGGATGAAGACGAGCGCGCCGCGGCCGTGGCGAGCACCGTTCGCACCATGGAGTATGCCGTTCGGGTGGGCGCCCGGTTCGTGGTGGTTCACCTGGGCCATATCGGCCAGCCCCTGCAAGAGGAGGACCGCCTGAGGCGGCTCTTCGAGGATGGGCAAGTCGAGAGCGACGAGGCTCGAGCCACCCGGGACCAAGCCCACCGCCGCAGAAGAGAGCTGGTGAACCCTCACCTGACGGCCGCCCGCCGCTCGCTGGCCGAGCTCGCTGAAGCCGCCTCGGAACGAGAAGTGGCGGTCGGCCTGGAGAACCGCTTGGGCTTTCGCGAGATCCCGTCCCCTGAGGAGACGGTGCTGCTGCTGGCCGATTACCCCCCCGCCCTGGTCGGTTATTGGCACGACACGGGCCATCTGGAGGTACAGGGCCGGCTGGGCCTGCTCGACCGCCAGGAGGCTCTGGACTCGCTGGCGCCCCGCATCTTGGGCACCCACCTGCATGACGTGCAGGGCTTGCGGGACCATCGCGCCCCCGGCAACGGGGAGACCGATTGGGCCTACATCGCCCGGGCCCTACCGCCGGCGGCGCTGCGCACGCTCGAGATCGGCGGGGACGAGCCGGAGACCTCCATCCAAGGAGCGATCGGGTTTCTCGGCCGCCGCGGCATCCTGTAGAAGGGCTCAGCACCTACTCCGGTCCTGGGCGACGGGCGCGAGGACGCAGCAGCACGCCTGCCTCGTACTGCTCCAGGGCGTGAGCGATCCATCCTGCGCATCGGGCGACGGCGAAGATCCGGACGGCGGCGCCAGCCGGCAGGCCCAGGGCTGCCACCAGCGCCACCAGGCCGAAGTCGACGTTGGGAGCGCCTCTCCCGGCCTCCTCCATAACGGCCACCAGGGCCAGGCAGGTCTGTACCGTCGACGAGCCGGGCGCCAGCTCCCCGGCCAGCTCGAGCAGGGGAACGCCACGAGGATCGCCGTGCGGATACAGGCGATGGCCGAATCCGGGCATCGGCTCGCCCCGCCGAGCCCGGCTGTGGACCACCGCCTCGGCGCGCTCCGGCCGGCCCGCCTCCTCGATGAGCGCCGCCACCCGCTCGCCGGCGCCCCCATGCACCGGGCCGGAGAGTGCCGCCAAGCCGGCGGCCACGCACGAGTAGATGTCGGCACCCGTCGAGGCAGCCACCCGCGCGGCGAAGGTGGAAGCGTTGAGCTCGTGATCGACCAACAGCACGAGGGCCTGGTTGAGGGCTTGGACGACCGGGGAGCTCTCCTCGGCACCCAGCGCCACACCCGTCACTTTGGCCAAAGGCACGGGGGATTCCAGGGCGGCGGGGACGCGCTGGAGACCCTCGGGAAGCGCAAGCCCGGCCGCCAGCCGAACGATGAGCGCTCGAGCCCGAGGCACCACCCGGCGCGAATGGTTGTCGAACCGGCCGGGATCCTGGGCGGCGAGCGCCGGTACCAGCACCGACAGCGGCGCCAGCGGTGCGCTCCCCATGGGGAGGAGGGCCGCCAGCCGATCGGGGGAGACACCCAGCCCGTCCACCTCCCATGGAGGCGGACGATCGGGGAGCGACCCGCTCCACAGCAGCTCCGCCACCGCCTCGAAGGGGACCTGATCACCGGCCAGCCTCAGGGCGGGATGCCCCCGGTACACCGGTCCACCCTCGCCGATCCAGCTGACCGACGACTCGAGCAATGGCTCCCCCCAGTGGAGAGCGTCGTCCACCCGAGCCGGCCTCGCCCCCGGGGGGCGCCGGGCCCGCAGCCTTTCCATGTCCTCCCGCCGGTAGCGACGCTCCCGCCCCTGGCCAGCGGGGAGGCTTCGCACCAAGCCCCGGCTCACGTAGGCGTACAAGGTCTCCACCTTCACGCCCAGCAGTTGGGCGGCCTCCCGGGCACTAAGGTACTCATTCACATGATTCAAGGTTGATCAATATTGTCATGTGGTAAGGAGGAGGTTAGGCATGACCACGGCGGGACTGGAAGGCATCGTGGTGGCGGAGACGGCCCTGAGCGACATCGACGGTGAGCAGGGAAGGTTCGCCATACGGGGCTACCCCATCGAGGAGCTGGTAAGGGCGCGAACCTTCGAGGAGGTCTGCGAGCTGCTCTGGCACGCCCGGCTGCCCGAGGGCGCCGAGCGCAGCCGGCTGGAGAGGGGGTTGGGACAGGCGCGGGCCGAGGCGTTCCAGAGACTGGAGACACTCGGTGACGCCCTGGAGGCGCCCGCTCCCATGGACGCCTTGCGAGCCGCCTTGGCGCACCTCTTCATGTCTTCTTCGGGGGACCGGCCCGACTTCACCACCATCACCGCCTCGGTGGCGGTCTATGGGGCCGCATGGGCGCGGCGCCGGGCCGGGCAGCCACTGGTGCCACCCGACCCCGGCCTTCCTCATGCCGCCGACTATCTGCGGGCGGTGACCGGCGAGGCACCCAGTGAAGCGCCGGCTCGGGCACTGGACGCCTATCTGGTGACCGTGGCGGAGCACGGCATGAACGCCTCCACCTTCGCCGCCCGGGTGGTGGCCTCCACCGGGTCGGACGCGGTGTCGGCGGTCGTCAGCGCCGTGGGAGCACTCAAGGGACCTTTGCACGGCGGAGCACCCGGGC
>JALYHC010000258.1 GCA_030776765.1 Actinomycetota bacterium
CCGCTCCTCGTTCACCCAGTCGGCGAACATTTGCAGGCCGTCCAGTCCTTGGCGGCCCAGGGCCTCGTACTGCCCGGTGAGCGAGGCCGGGATGCCGATGACGATCTCCTCGGGGACTTCGGCCCCGGCCTCCGTCTCCGCCGGAGCCGCAGCGGTGGTGGCTGGTGCTTCGGCCGGTTCTTCGGCGGGGGCCGCCTGGGTCGTCTCAGGCGCCTCCGGTAGCTGCTGTCCGGCCGGTTGCTCGGGTGCACAGGCAGTCATCAGCAGAAGCAGCACGGCGAGCACGAGGCCCGCCCGGCTGGTGAGTTTCACGTCGTACCTCCCATCGGGACCGCGAGCGGAACTGGGCAAAAGCCGTCCATCGGACTATATCCATCCGACAAAGCGGAGGACGGCCAGATGAGGAGACGGCCCGTCGAAAGTTTGGCCGGCTATCCATGGCTGGTGGTGGGGGTGGCCACCTTCGCCCAGGCGGCCACCGCCTTCGCCTTCTTGGGGGTGGGGGCACTGGCCGGTTTCTTCCAGGAGGCCTTCGACCTCAGCGGGGCCCAGACGGGACTGATCGTCACTGCGGTGGGCCTGGTCCCGCTCTTCGCCCTCATCCCGGTGGGCCGGCTCCTCGACCGCCACGGGGAACGAGGGATCGTCGCCGGTGGGGCGCTGCTGCTGGCGGCCGGGGTGGGGGCGGCCGCCCTGGCCCCTTCGTACCCTCTCCTGTTGCTGCTCTTGCTGCTGGGTGGCGCCGGCTATGCCACCTCCCAGCCCGGGGGGAGCAAGGCGGTGGCCGGCTGGTTCACGGCCCGCCGCCGTGGGCTGGCCATGGCCATCCGCCAGACCGGGCTGCCCCTGGGCGGTGCCTCGGCGGCCGCCGTCCTCCCCGCCCTGGCGGCCGCTGTGAGCTGGGAGTCGGCGCTGGCAACCGCCGCGTTGGTGACGGCTATCGGGGGGATCGCCTTCTTCGTGCTCTACCGCCAGCGGGGAGGGAGTCGCGATGAGGACTATCGGCTGTCCTTCCACCTCCGGGGACTCCTGGCGGCGCCAGGGATGCGAGCGGCGCTGTGGGCGGGACTGGCGATGGTGGGCACCCAGTTCTGCATCATCTCGTACCTGATGCTGTTCCTACGTGATGTCCACGGTCTCCCTCTCACCCGCGGCGCCTGGTTCCTCTTCGCCACCCAGCTGGCCGGAGCGGCCGGCAGGGTGGTGCTGGGCGCCTGGAGCGACCGGTTGGGGCCGGGCCGGCGGATGTGGCCGGTAGGGGTGAGCCTGGTGGTGGCCGCCTCCTCCGTCTTCACCTTGCCGCTCTTGCCCGCCGGCGCCTACGGGGGGCTGGCGGTCCTGTCGGTGGGGCTGGGATTCTTCGCCTTTGGGTGGTACGGGCCCTGGGTGGTGCACGTGGCCGAGGTGGCCCCGGCCCAAGCGGTGGGGCTCACGCTCGCACTGGCCATGACCGCCAACCAGCTGGGTATCGTGGGGGCCCCTCCGCTCTTCGGCCTGGTCCTCGACGTGTCGGGCACCTATTTGCTTCCCTGGTGGCTGTTGGCCCTACTCATGGTGGTGGCGGCCTTGCGGGTGGGAGCAGGCCTCCGACGGGGGCGCGGTGAAGCGCTTTAGGCGAGCGCGGCGTCGAGGGTGATCTCCACGTTGCCCTCCAGGGCGTGGGAGACCGGGCAACCACTCTTGGCCCCCTCGGCAATCGACTGGAAGGCGTCCGGTTCCATCCCTGGGACCTCGGCTCGCACCGTCAGGTGCATGGTGGTGAGCCGCCACCCGGCGTCGGTCTGGGCGAAGGTGGCCCTCGCCTGGGTGTCGAGGGCCTGCGGGGGCGTCCCGCTGCGGGCCAGGTCGGCGGAGAGGGCCATTGAGTAGCAGGAGGCGTGGGCGGCGGCGATGAGCTCCTCCGGGCTGGTCAGGCCGCCGTGCTCTTCGGTCCGGGCCCGCCAGGAGACGGCGAGCGGTCCCGTGGCCCCGCTCTCGAGCGTGGTGGTGCCCGACCCGGACAGGTCGCCCTCCCACCGGGTCTGGGCGGTGCTGGTCAGCGCCATGGTGCCCCTTTCCTCGTCGTTGAGGTGAACCTAGTGAACACCAGGACGACCTGTCAGGGACGGGAAGGTCGGCGTCAGAGGTAGCGGCGAAGCCGTCGCTTTTTGGTACCGTCGTTCGTCATATGGAGGTGCCCAAGTCACGACGTGCTGTCGTCGAGCCTCTCGGGGGATGCCCTGCCGAGATTGGTACCTCTCTGTGGACCCTGCAAGAGGCTCGACGGCGGACCTTGGTGTATGCACAGGGGATCAGCCAGGATGCTTTGGACTGGGACCCTCCGGGACAGCGTCACAGCGTCGCGACCCTGCTGTATCACGTTGCGGCATTTGAGGTCGACTGGCTCTATATCGACATCCTTGGAGGGAAGCATGACGAAGTGCGGCGGATTCCCGAATGCCCCCCAGGGATCGCTGAGCAGCTGCCATACCCGACCCTCATGGAAGACGGGAGCTACACCCCCGTCACCGGGGAGCCACTGGCCGTGCATGTGGAGCGGTTGTCGGTTGTCCGTCAGGCGTTTCTCGATGTGCTCACTGGCATGTCAATCGAGGACTTCCGAACTCTGCGGCCCAGCGGGGATGACCTGGTGACACCGGAGTGGGTCGTCGAGCATTTGGCGCAGCACGAAGCAGAACACCGTGGCCAGATATGGGAGGCACGGGTCGCTGGTGAAGCCGCTCTCGGGATCACAGCAACGCGATAAGGCCTCGAAGATCCTCCTTGATTCTGATCGGTCTCCTCGGTGCTAGGTCTCCGGTCGCCCCGCACGCGTGTCGGTATGGTTCGCCGCAGACAGGACGGTCTGAGGCCGAGCTTCGCCGCTGCCGGTGCGCCTGTCACTCCGAACGCGTTGGGTCCAGGGCGTCCCTCAGGCCGTCGCCCAGCAGGTTCAGGCCGATCACCGCCACGATGATGGCCAGGGACGGGAAGGCGAGCAGCCACCAGGCCCGCGACGCGAGGGTGCGAGCCTCGCTCACCATCAAGCCCAGTGAGGGCTCGGGGGGCTGGGTGCCAAGTCCCAGGAAGCTGAGGCTCGACTCGGTGAGGATCGCCCAGGACAGGGCGAGTGCCACTTGCACGATGATGGGGGCGGCCACGTTGGGCAGCACGTGACGAAAGAGCAGGCGACCGGAGCCGTAGCCGAGGCCACGCCCGGCCTTGACGTACTCGGCCTCCCGCACGCTGAGGACCGGCCCGCGGGCCACTCGGATGAAGATGGGCGTATAGACGATGGCGATGGCCAGCGCCGTGTTCAACCATCCTCGCCCGAGGGCCGCCAGGATGGCCAAGGCCAGCAGGATGGCTGGGAAGGCGAAGAGCACGTCGGCCACCCGTCCGATGGCCCGGTCCACCCATCCCCCGAAGAAGCCGGCCACGATCCCGGCCAGCGAGCC
This sequence comes from Actinomycetota bacterium, assembly GCA_030776765.1. Lineage (GTDB taxonomy): Bacteria > Actinomycetota > Acidimicrobiia > Spongiisociales > JALYHC01 > JALYHC01. The sequence goes on from JALYHC010000258.1 coordinate 3,438, forward strand.
GCCTACCGAGGCCAGCGCCACAGAGAGGGCCGCCACCCGAAGCGAGGCCAGCACCCCTGCCATGATGCGTGAGGCCACGTCCCGGCCGAACTGGTCGGTGCCCAGCCAGTACTCGCCGGAGGGCGGCGTGAAGCGGTCGGCGGCGTGCTGGGCCAGGGGGGAGTAGGGCATGATCTCGAAGGCAGCCGCCAGCGCCACCAGGACCAGGGCGGCCACGACGACCAGGCCCAATCGGCCGTTCCGAGTCGACCACAGGCGGGCGGCGGGGGCCCTTCGGCGCACCGTTGGGAAGAAGGGAACCTCCGCCGCGGTGCTCATGTCAGGCGCACTCGCGGATCGAGGCGGGCGTAGAGGAGGTCGACGGCCAGGTTGGCCAGCACGAAGGCGGCGGCGATCACCAGGACGGTGCTCTGCACCACCGCGTACTCTCGTTGGGAGATCCCGATCAACACCAGCCGGCCCAGGCCGGGCAGGGCGAAGATCTGCTCGACGATGACCGTCCCGCCCAGTAGGTAGCCGAACTGGATGCCGGTGATGGTGAGAATCGGTACGGCGGCGTTGTGGAGGATGTGCCGCCAGCGCACCCGCCACTCCGACAGGCCCTTGCCCCGAGCGGTGCGGGCGAAGTCCTGGCCGGCGGCCTCCAGGTAGGCGGAGCGAGTGGTGCGCATGGTGGTGGCCGCCAGGCCGGTCCCCAGCGTCAGCGCGGGGTAGAGCTGCTGCTGCAGGTTGATCCACGGGTCTTCGAAGAACCCCACATACCCGGCGGCGCTGGGGAAGTAGCCGAACCGGGCCGCCAGCACGGCTACGATCACCGACCCGAGGATGAAGCTGGGTACCGCCAGCCCCAGCATCCCGAATACCTGCCCCAACGTGTCCCCCAGCCGGTTGGCGCGCGCGGCGGCAAAGACTCCGATGGCCACCCCCAGCAGCGTCCCGATGGCCGTCGAGAGGATGGCCAGCTCCAGGGTGACTGGGATGGCGTTGGCGATAAGGGTGGACACGGGGTTGCCGCTGGTCACCGACACGCCCAGGTTGCCGGCAAAGACGCTCTGCATCCAGGAGAGGTACTGGACGATGAGTGAGCGGTCCAAGCCGTAGTAGCTGCGCAACGCCTCGATCTGCTTGGGGGTCAGTGCTCCGGCCTCGATCCCGAAGCGGGCGGTGATCTCGTCGCCGGGAAGGGCCCGCAGCACCAGGAACACCACCAGCGAGACGCCGAAGAGGGTGCCCACCGCGCTCACGAGGCGGCGTGCCACGTATGCCTTCCGCACGCAGATCCCTTTCTCGGTTCAAAGCGCCCTTTCCCCCAGGGGGGAAAAAGGAGAAGCGCTCGTCCAGCCTAATGGCACAGACCAATTCACCGCGTGCTAGCTTGCCTGTCCCCGAGCCCGAGCCCCTGCCAGTGCGAAGACCCACAGG
>JALYHC010000259.1 GCA_030776765.1 Actinomycetota bacterium
GCGTGCACGTGGCGCCGGAGGCGCTGCTCCTCGCCTGGCGAGCCGGGGCAGGCCGCCTGGCGGTGGTCAGCGATGCGATCGCCGCCGCCCAATGTGGAGACGGTACCTTCCGACTGGGATCGGTCGAGGTGGTCGTGCGGGGCAATCAGGCCCGCCGGGCCGACGGTACGCTGGCGGGGAGCCTGCTGTCCATGGACCAGGCGATCCGCAACCTGGTTGAGGCGGGGGTCCCCATGGTCGACGCCGTGGCGGCAGCCACTCGCGTTCCCGGCCGCCTGGTCGATGGCAGGGCCGGGATCCTCGAGGAGGGCGGCCCGGCCGATGTGGTGGTGCTCGACGAGGACCTGAATGTGACAGGGGTCTGGGTGGGCGGGGCCAAGCTGCGTTGAGCAAAGGGCCGGGCGACCTGATGGCGGCCGAGATCGCCGAGCAGCCGGAGGCCGTGGCCCGCGTCGTGGCCGACCCCGCCCCCTTTCGCGAAGCCTGTGCCCGGGCGCGAGGCTGGGGCGCCCGCTTCACCATCTACGCGGCCCGCGGAACGAGCGACAACGCGGCCGTCTACGGCAAATACCTGGCCGCCATCGTCGGAGGAATGCCGGCTGGGATGGCGACCCCTAGTGCGCTGACGCTCTATGGGGCGGACATCGACTTTCGGCGCTGCCTGGTAATTGGCATCAGCCAGAGCGGCCAGACTCCCGACGTGGCCGGGTACCTGGGGCGGGCCCGAACAGGGGGCGCCTATACGGTAGCCATCACCAACGAGCAGGAGAGTCCCTTGGCCGAGGCCGCCGACTTCGTCCTGGCCACCCGGGCCGGTGCGGAGCAGGCGGTGCCGGCCACCAAGACCTACACCACCCAGCTGGCCGCCCTGGCCATGCTGTGGGCCGCCTGGGCTAAGCGAGAGGATTTGATCGAGGCGCTGCAGGCCGAAGTGGCCCCGGCCATGCGCAAGGTCGTGGGCCTGGAGGAGAACGTCATGGGGGTCGCTCGCCGGTATCGATCAACCGATCGGTTGCTGGCCACCGCCCGGGGCTTCAACTACGCCACGGCCCTGGAAGCGGCCCTCAAGCTGAAGGAGTCCTGTTACCTGAGCGTCCTGGCCTACTCGGCGGCCGATCTCATGCACGGCCCGGTGGCCCTGGCCGGGGAGGACCTTCCCGCCCTCCTCTTTGCTGCCCGGGGACCGGCCTATCAGGTGATGGTCGACGTCGCTAAGGACTTGCAGGGGCGCGGCGCGGAGCTGGTCGTAGTGGGCAACGGCGCCCAGGCGCTTGAGCTTGCCGGCGCGGCGATCGAGCTGCCGGAGGTGGCCGAGGAGCTCTCGCCGCTCCTGGCGGTGCTTCCGGCCCAGCTCCTCGCCTACCACTTGGCCTTGGAGAAGGGCATCGACCCCGACCGCCCTAGAGGCCTGAGAAAGGTCACACCCACCACGTAGTGCTCGGTCTCCCTCTCTGGAGTGAAGGGGTGGGAGGTCGAGGAAAGGCGGCTCGAGCCGCTGTGATGCTTTACTCGCCCTACCGGGTGAGACGTGGAGGTGGCCAGGATCCCGCCAGGTGAACCTCGGCCTGGTCAGGGGCGTGCTGGTGGGGGCTGCCTGCGGCGATGCCTTGGGGGCAGGCCTCGAGTTCATGCCTCCCAGCGAGATCCGAGCGCGCTACGGGGAGGTGCGCGAGTTCCTCGGCGGCGGCGGGTTCGGCTGGGCTCCGGGGGAGACCACCGACGACACCGACCTCACCATGTGCCTGCTCGACTCCTACATCGCCGGGGCGGGAGGCTCGACGTGCGGGACTTTGCAGACCGGCTGCTGGCCTGGAAGGCGTCCGGACCGAAGGACATCGGAGGCCTGACCTACCGGGCGCTCTCCTACCTGGAGGCGGGGCTCGAGCCGCTCGAGGCGGGACGGAGGGCGTGGGAGGACTCGGGGCGGCAAGGGGCCGGCAACGGCTCCGTGATGCGCTGCGCTCCCACCGCCCTGTTCCGGGCCGACGATCCGGTGGGCCTGCGGCAAGAGTCGAGGCTGGCCAGCCGGGTGACGCACTACGACCCCCGGGCGCAGGATGCCTGCGTGGTCATCAATACCGTGATGGCTGCCCTCCTTGGCGGGGCGACGGTGGGAGAGGCCATCGAGTCGGCGCTGTCACTGGAGGACCTGGACGGGCGGACGCGGGGGGCGCTGGGGCGGCTCGACGAGCCAGACGAGTTCGATCTGGCCGGCTACTGCTTGGGAACCATGCAGGCCGGGCTGTTGGCCCTGCTGGAGACCGACTCCATCGAGGAGGGGCTGGTGACCGTGGTGGGGCTGGGCTACGACACCGACTCCAACGCCGCGGTGGCCGGCGCACTGCTAGGTGCCCGGTTCGGCTACGAGGCCATTCCCGCCCGCTGGCGGGATCAACTCCACGTCCTGAACAGGCTCTTGGAAGGAGCGGAGAGGGTGGTGGCTCTTTCAGGTGGCGAGAGGGGTAACGGCCGGCTCTTCACCTGAGCCTGCTTCGTTTTCGTCTTCGGGAGCCGCATGGGAGAGGAAGACTGGTGAGCGGAAGGATGAGAGAGACGTTGCCTCGCAGGCACTAGTGCGTAGAATCACTAATGTGCTATCGAAAGCTTCATCGCCAGAGTGGGCCGAAGTCCTGGCGGCCGCCGCCCGGCTGCAGGAGTTGGTGCCCGAGGCAGTGCTGGTGGGGGGAACGGCAGCCGCCTATCACGCCGGGCATCGGGTGTCGCTGGACGACGATCACGTAGTGGCCGACTTGCGCTCCCGCTTCGACCAGACGCTGGCCGCCCTCGAGGAGACGGACGGGTGGGTCACCGCCCGAGTGCGGCGCCCGGTGATGATCCTGGGGCGGTTGGACGGGGTGGAGACCGGGGTTCGCAACCTGATCCGCAGGCGTCCCCTGGAGGTCGAAGAAGCGGTGGTTGGCGGTCGCTCGCTCCGCGTGCCGACCTTGGCCGAGATGGCCCGCATCAAGGCGTGGTTGTGCCTGATGCGCAACGCCACCCGCGACTACCTGGACTTCGTGGCGCTGGTCGACCGGCTAGGGGAGGAGCGGGCGGCGGACGTCGTGCTGTCGCTCGACGAGTACTACGCCGACCAGCTGGGTGCTTGTTTTTTTATTGTTGCCACCCAGATTGG
>JALYHC010000260.1 GCA_030776765.1 Actinomycetota bacterium
GATGCCCTGCACCTCCCCGGTGGTCATGTCCGCATGAACAACGGCCGGGTTGTCGGACATCACGTCCCCAACCAGGACGGTGTCGAGGAGGTCTACCTCGCCGGTACGGGTGGGCCGGATGCCCCGCCGTGCCAGGGGCATCGTGTAGGCGCTCTCCGGATGAATCCGGTCGGCGAGGAAGGTGGCCAGCGAGGTGGCCAGCATGAGGGGGAGGACCAGCCGGTAGTCGCCGGTGATCTCGAAGACGATCAGGATCGAGGTGAGGGGAGCTCGGGCCACCGCCGAGAAGGAGGCGGCCATCCCGACGAGGGCGAAGGCCTCGGGAATCAGAGCCGAGACGTTCCAAAAGGGAGCCAGGAGCTCGGCGAAACCGCCTCCCAGGGTGGCCCCGATGAAGAGGCTGGGCATGAAGATCCCTCCGGAGCCGCGTGCGCCGAAGGTGATCGAGGTGGCCATGGCCTTGAGCAGCGCCAGGACGAACAACAGCCACCAGGACAGCTCGATCTGCCCTCGCAGCAAAGAGCCGACGAACTGCTGGCCCGATCCCAGGATCTCGGGGCGCAGCAATCCGAGCACGGCCACCACCCCCCCGCCGACCAGCGTGACCAACCAGGCCGGGAGGCCCCGGAACTGCTCGGGGAGCCGGTCCCACCAATCGAGCGAGCGCAAGAAGAGGTATCCGGTCGCCACAGCCAGCAGGCCCAAGGCCGCGTAGGGCAGCAGCTCCCAGGCACTGTTGAGGGGGTAGGCGGAAACCTGGAAGATGAGCTGCTCCCCCAGCAGCGTCCGGCTTGTCACCGCGGCGGCCACGCAGGCCACCACCACTGCATTGAGGTGACGTATCGAGAACCGGCCGAGGAGCACCTCCATGGCAAAGAGCATCCCGGCGATGGGGGCGTTGAAGGTGGCGGCGATCCCCGCGCCGGCCCCCGCCGCCAGCAGGCTGCGCACCTGGTCCTCACCGAGGTGCATCCAGCGACCGGCGGTCGAGCCGAGCACGGCGCCCATCTGGGCGATGGGGCCCTCTCGACCCACGGAGCCTCCCGTCCCTATGGTCAGCGCGGTGGCCAGCACCTTGACGGGAAACAACCGGGCGGGCAGATGGCCTCCCCGCACGATCAGGGCAGCGATCACCTGGGGGATTCCGCCGCCCGACGCTTCCGGAGCCAGCCACCTGGTGAGGGCCAGGGAAAGGAGGAGGCCCAGCGGCAGCACCACCAGGGTCCAGGGACCCACTGCCCCGCCCGACATGCCATCCACGGCCAGCAGCACCACGGCGATGGCCGAGATGAGGAGCACCGCGCTCAAGCCGGCAGCCACGCCCACCGCCCCGGCCAGAGCCATGAAGGCCGCCGTCCCCCTGGGTTGCAGCACCGCCCCGAGCCGCCTGGAGCCGATGTCCATGCCCGGCAAGTGTGTGGACTAGACCTGGATGTTGAAGACCTGGATCAACCCGATGATGATCAGGTAGGCGGCCACCACGTAGTTCAGGATCCGGGGGAAGATGAGGATGAGGATCCCGGCTATCAGCGCCACGATCCCGTTCACCCGCAAGTTGAGCTCCACCTCGGTGGCCTGCGCGGCCAGCAAGACCAGGCGTTCCATGCTCGCTCCCTTCTGCTCGACGTGCCGACGCCATCATCGTCGCCTATTGGTGATCCGGCACGTGAGAATCGCTCTCCCCTCGGCGGGGCTCCCGCCGGTTACGATCGACCAGTGGGCGCTGAGACGGTCCGCCTGCGGGTCGGCAACCTGGGCAAGGCGGTCTTGGTGACCGGGCAGTCTTATCAGGACCCCAAGGACGCCCTCAACGAGTTCATCTCCAATGCCGCCGACGAGTACGCCCAGGCCGGCCTGCGCGGCGAGACCATCCGCGTGGTGCTCCACCGGCGCGGCCGCCACCCCCTCATCGCCGTGGAGGACTGGGGACGAGGCATGGGAGCCGAACGCCTGCGCTCAGTGGCGCAGAACCTCTTCAAGTCGGCCAAGGAGGCGGATCCCCGTACTTTGGGCGAGAAGGGCATACGCATCCTCGCCTTTTCAGCAGTGGGGCGCCGGTGTGACATCGTCACCCGCACCCGCAGCTCCACGGATTCGCTGGTCCTACGTCTCGAGGGGGGTACGGCAACCCCCCGGCTGGAGCGGGCCGAGTGGCGCCGGGCCAGAGAGCGGCGGGGAACCAGCGTCTACCTCTCTGACCTGGATCGGGAGGTGCTGCGCGTGCTCTCCCAGCGCAAGGTGGTGGATTACCTCCGTCAGCGGAGGGGCCCGGCCATCGAGCGAGGCGACTATGTCATCGAGGTCGTAGAGAGACGGCAGGTCGAGCGGGTCACGCCTGAGGAGGCAGCGGCGCTGCCGCTACCGCTCCCCATATGCCGATGCTCCTCGGCAGGTTGGCCTCAGCAGACGACAAGCGTCGCTTCTTCCACTCCCGCTCGACCTCCTGCAGCTGCCGCCTGCGCTCCTCGGGACCGAGCTCACTCACGCGCCATCGCCCCCGCCAGCCGTGCCCGATCTTGGCTGTCCACGCCCCGTCCGGCCGACCATTCCCGCTCGAGGTCCTCGTCGCCCAACAACTGGCGCAGCCTGGCCACCTCCCGTTCGTGCTCCAAGCGGGAAGCCGGCCGCAGCGGCACCCCTAGCTCCTCGCGCAAGCCCTCGGCGGCGCCGAACAGCCGAGCCGCCTGCTCGAGCTCGCCCAGGTCGATGCCCAAAGCAGCCTGAGCCTCCAGAACCGACGCCAGCCCATAGTCATCTCCCGTCTCGGCAGCCAGCGAATGGGCCTCTCCGAGCGCCTCCCGGGCCCCCTCGAGGTCGCCGCTCAAGCGAGAGGCGACGCCGAGGGGGATCAGCGTGAAGATCACCGAGCGCCTGATGCCCAGCTCCCGCCGGATGGTCAACGCCTGCTTGTGGAGGCCCACCGCCCGCCGAGAGTCTCCCTGGAGCCTGGCCACGCTGCCCAACCCATTGAGCGAGCGGGCCACGCCGTCGCGGTCTCCGGCCTCTCGGAAGACGGCCAGGCTCTCTTCGTAGAGCGAGACGGCCGGCTCATAGTCCCCGGCGTAGCCGGCCAGGTCGCCGAGCTGCTCCAGGCACCATGCGGTGGCGAGCGGGTCGCCCACAGGCCGCAGGACCTCGAGGCAGCGCTCGAATCGCTCCTGCGCCTCCCCATAGCTCCCCCGCCGCCGAGCGAGGTTACCCAGCCAGTAGTGGGCCCAGGCTTCGCCGCGGCGGTCGCCCGCCTCTTGAGAGAGGCGGAGGCTCTCGGCAAAGAGGCTCCCAGCGCGATCGGCCTCCCGATCGAGCAACGCCACGCCCAGCACCCACGTGGCCGCCGCCCTTCCAGGCAGTTGGCCGGCGTCGTGGAAGATGTGTATGGCCTCTGTGGCCAAGGTGGCCGCTTCCTCCCGGTCACCGTCGAAGGCGGCCAGGGCGGCGGCCCCGACCAGCGCCTCACCCCTGGCGGAGGAGCGCCGGCCGCCCGACTCGGGCAGGGCATGCGCGAGCAGCCCGCGTCCCTCTCGGTAATGGCGGTGCAGGAACCAAAACCGCCACAGGGCAGCTCCCAGACGCAGAGCCTCCTCGGCTTCGCCCCGCTGCAGCAGCCCAAGGAGCGCCGACCGTAGGTTGGGATGCTCACGCTCCAATCGGGCCAGCCACATCACCTGCTCCGGCCCCTCCAGAGCAGGCGCGGCCGCCTCGGCCAGCTCCAGGAACACCGCCGCGTGCCGGCGGCTCATCTCCTTGGCCTCCCCGCTCTCCTCCAGGCGCTGCCAGGCGAACTCCCGGATCGTCTGGAGCATCTCGAAGCGCGGCTCTCCCTGGTGGGCCACCTGCCGCAGCAAGCTCTGGTCGACCAGCGTGGACAGCCCCTCCAACACATCGGTTCCCAGCTCTTGCGGTGGACCGCACACCGCCTCCGCCTCCGCCAGCTCATGGCCTCCGGCGAAGACGCTCAGCCTTCGAAACAGGCGTCGAGCAGGGTCGTCCAGCAGCTCATAGCTCCAGCCAATGGCCGCTCGCAGCGTCTGCTGCCGGGCCGGCCTGTCCCTGGGCCCTCCCGCCAAGAGGTCGAGGGATCCCTGCAGCCGGGCTAGGATGGCCTTCGGAGGCAGCAACTTGACGCGGGCGGCGGCCAGCTCGAGAGCCAAGGGCAGCCCATCCATCCGAGCGAGGATCTCCCCCACCTCGGCAGCGTTCTCGGCGCTGACCGAGAAGCCCGGCCTCACCGCCCTGGCTCGCTCGGCGAACAGGGCGCCGGCCTCTGAGCTGAGGATGGCCTCCGGCGTCACGCCCGGGCCCGTGGGAGGAAGGTCGAGGGGCGAGACGGCATACTCCTGCTCTCCCTCCAGGTGAAGGGGAACCCGTGAGGTGGCGAGGATCTGCAGGTTGGGGGCTTGCCGGAGCAGTGTCCCGAGGACGGAGACCATGCCCGCCACCTGCTCGAGGTTGTCCAGCACCAGCAGCAGCTTGCGCTCCCCGATGGCGTCCCGCAGCTGCTCGAGCCAGTCCCGGCCGGGCGCTTGGGGGAGCCCGAGAGCCTTGGAGACGGCCCCGAGAAGCGAGTCGCCCTCCGTCAGCTCGGCGAGGGGCACGAAGTAGATCCCTCCGGGGAAGCGCTCCGCCTGCTCGGCGGCGACCTGCATCGCCAGGCGGGTCTTGCCGGTGCCGCCGGGCCCCGTCAGGGTGAGGAGGCGCACCGAGCCCAGCAGGCGAGCCGCCTCCCGCAGCTCCCGGCCTCGTCCCACAAAGCTGGATAGCTGCACGGGAAGGTTGTTGGGGGTGGCGTCGAGCGTCCGGGGAGGCGGGAACTGGCCGGGAAGGCCGGGAGCCACCAGCTGGTATAGCGGCTCCGGCCGGGCCAAGTCCCTCAGGCGGTGCTCTCCCAAAGGGCGAAGCGCCACACCGGCCGGAAGGGCCTGGTGGACGAGCGCTTGGGCGGCGCCAGACACGAGTACCTGGCCTCCATGTGCGGCGGCGGCGATGCGAGCCGCTCGGTGCACGTCGAGGCCGACATAATCGTCCCCTCCCGGATAGGCCTCGCCGGTATGGATGCCCATTCGAACCCGGACCGGGGCATCCTCCGGCCAGCCATGCCCTGAGAGAGCGCGTTGGGCGGCCAGCGCAGCCGCTACTGCCTGGGATGCGGTCTGAAAGACCACGAAGAAGGCGTCCCCGTGGGTGTTGACCTCGATCCCCTCGGTCTGGCCGACCGCCGTTCGCACCATCCGGGCGTGGTCCTCGAGCAGCAGTCGGTAGCGGTCCCCTCCCACGCGGTTCAGGAGGTCGGTCGATCCTTCGATGTCGGTGAAGAGGAAGGTGAGGGTCCCGAAAGGCAGGTGTGTCCTGCTCATGGCGTCTCTTTGGAGACGGCTGTCCACTCGGTGGAACCTAGCGGCTCACGCATGCGGACCGCCACCACGGCCGTCGAGGCGGCGATGAGGGCGGCCGCCGTCCAGATCGCCGCCTCCAGTCCCACCGCGTCGGCCGCTGCTCCGAGGATCAGCGCCCCGGCAGTGAAGCCCAACCGGTAGATGCCCAACGCCGAACCCCGCCAGCCTGGGCCCGCCACCTCGCTCACCGCTGCCAGGAGAGTGGGATAGACCAGGGCGGTCCCCATACCCAACAGCACCGACACGGCCGCCCACCAGGGGACGGCGGGGTCGGCGGCCACCTCGCCCAGGCCGACCGCCTACATG
>JALYHC010000261.1 GCA_030776765.1 Actinomycetota bacterium
GCCCTTCCCCAGTCGGACGTCCCCCCGGATGCGATCGCTCACGGGGACTCCACCTGCGTCTCGCGACCCGTTCGCACGGCCTCACTGGCGGCCTCGAGGACCGCAAGCACGCGAAGCCCGAGGTGCCAATCGCTCGTCGGCTTCTCCAGCCCCAGCGCGGATCGGACGAAGTTCACGGCGACCGCTCGCAGGGGTTCCATCGCCTCGAGACGGGGTGAGTACACCCCGCCCACACGGTAGGTTGGAGAGACCGCCTTCTCCTTAGTGGGGTCCCACTGGCCTTCGATTGAATACAGGCGGATCTTTTCGTCGGGCTCGATGTCGTCGAAGAGCACCATGCCCCGGTCTCCCGCCAGGATGCCCGTCCGGACCTTCTTGGGCACCAGCCAGCTCGCATGGACGAAGAGCTGGAATCCACCCTCGTACGTCACGGTCATGTGCACCGTGTCGTTGGTGGGCCCCCTCCCGTTCTGACCGGCCGCATGCACGATGAGGGCGCGCCGGCCGAGGAGGAAGTCCATGATCGCTATGTCGTGGCAGACATGGTCCCAGACGACGTCGAGGTCGGCTCGGAACGGTCCGAGCGCCAGACGAGTGGACTGGTAGTACTTGGGCGTGCCGATCCCGTCGGAGGCAAGGATGCTCCTCATGCCCTGGACCGCCGGGCTGTAGAGGAAGGTGTAGTCCACCATGGTCGTGACCCCGGAGTGCTCGGCCGCCTCGACCATGCCCCGGCCCTCGTTCAGCGCCAGGGCCATCGGCTTCTCGAGCAGGACATGCTTCCCTTCCTGGAGGGCCCGAAGGCCATAGTGCGGCAGAAGCTTGGCGGGGAGGGCGAGGGCCACGGCGTCCACACCATCCCAGGCGAGCAGGTCGTCGGTGGAGTCGAAGATCCGCAGGTCCGGATGAAGACGGGCGGCCGATGCCGCTCGAACCGGATGCTCCTCGGCCACGGCCACCAGGCTGCATTCCTCCACGGAGCGGAAGTTGCGCAGCAGGTTCGGGCCCCAGTACCCATATCCAGCAAGACCGACCCGAAGCATCGGTTACCCCCTCCTCACTGTCTCGGGGAGGACGACGCTGTCCTTCCTTCTCATCCCATCCACGACCGCTGACAGCACGGCCTCGGCCGCGTCGTCCCAGGTGAACCGCAGCGCCCAGTGGCGTGCGCGAGCCCCCATCGCCGCTGTCCGGTCACCTCGGAGGGCCTCGAGGGCCGCCTGCGCCATGGCCTCCGGGTGGGGGTCGCAGACCCACCCCGACTCGCCATCGCGTATGGTGTCCACCAGGCCGGGGACCCGGTACCCGACCGCGGGGGTACCCACGGCGCCCGCCTCCATCACCACCATCCCCCAGCCTTCACGGACCGAGGGGACCAGCAGCAGGTGGGCCCGCGCCAGCAGCTCCCACTTCCTCCGCTCCTCCACCCGGCCGAACACCGTCAACCCCTCCTCTATGGGCAGGCGGTCGCGCATCGGCCCCTCTCCCACCACCCACAGGCGCGTCCCGGGCATGTGGTGGCGAACGAGTCGCCAGGCCGCCACGGCGGCATCGGGGCGCTTGCTGCGGTTGAGTCGGCCCAGGAAGGCGAGCGTCGGCACGGGCTCCTTTGCCGAGAGTCCCAACGGCGGGACCTGAGTCCCGGGATGCGCCACCACCACCGGCCGAACCCCGACCGCCTCCAGGTCCCGCCGCGTCGAGTCCGAGATGGCCGCCACCGGCACGCCTCGGTACGCACGCAGCCACCGCGGCTCGAAGAGGAACCGCCCGGCCAGGGCTAGCGGCAGAGGAGCCTCATAGAACCAGACGTCGCGGGCGAGCTGGTAGAAGAGGGCGAGGGTGCGGGTCCCGGCAACGAATCGGTGCGCGAAGAACGGGCGTGTGTTCACCGATTCGATCACCGCGTCCCACCGCGTCGCCGCCAGGTGCGATCTCGCCGCCCGGTACACGCCCCACCGGCTCCCCTCGCGGACGATGCGAACGCCGTCGCGCTCCCCCGAGGCGGCCATCCCCTGAGGGCGGGCGCAGAAGAGCGTCACCTCGTGGCCGCCGGCCGCCCACCGGCGGCCGAGCTCGTGCACGTACCGCTCGGCGCCCCCCGCCGAGGGGTGGTCCAGGTCACGCCAGTTCAGCAGGAGGACCCGCATGTCACTCCCCCACCAGGGCGGGCTCGGCGGTCCGGCCGACGGTTCCGACCGGCGGCTCCGGAGCAGCAGCTCCAACCGGGCCCCGCGTGGCGACCCGCTCCTCGCGGGCCGGGTCGTACTGGCGAACCACAAACCGCCGGTACCAGATGGCCAGCGTGTCCTTCACCATGCCGCCGACGGCCCGTCGCGAGATGCTGCTGGTGAACCGGTAGCGGAGGCGGATCGGCGCCTCCAGCACCCGGCGGTACCCGGCCCTCCGGGCCGCCACCATCAGCTCCAGGTCAAAGGCGAAGCGCTTCTCCACCAGCCGAGGGAGCACCTCGGCCAGTAGCTCCCGCCGGATCAGCTTGATCCCGGTCTGGGTGTCGGTGGCCCGGATGCCGAACAGGAGGCGGACCAGCACATGGTATCCCCAGCTCATCACCCGGCGGGAGAGCGGGTAGGAAACCTCGGAAAGCGGGTGGCGCTTGGACCCCACCACCATATCCGCGTCGTACATCCTCATCAGGTTCAGAAAGCCGACCAGGTCCGAGGGGTCCAGGTCGCCGTCGGAGTCGATAAAGGCCACATAGCCCCCCGACGCCCGGGCAAGCCCGGTTCGCAGGGCGTACCCCTTTCCCCGGTTGCGCGCATAGTGCAGCACGCGCACCCCTGGCCCGACCAGCCGCCGGGCCTCCTCCACGGTCCCGTCGGTGCTCCCGTCGGAGACCACGATCACCTCATGGCGGATCCCCGCCCCGTCGAGCACCCGGACGAGCTCCCGGAGGATGGGGGCCAGCGCCCCCTCGTCGTTGTATGTCGGGGTGATGACCGAGAGTTCGAGTTGTCCCGGGGCGTCCCACAGCTCCGCGTCCGGCAAGGACCGCGGGAACCGCGAGGGGATGCCCCGCCACATCGCAGCCGCCACTAAGCACGCGGTGGCGAGGACGACGGCAGCCACCATCGCAGGCGAGTCGTGGAAAAGCGCGAGCGCCCCGATCTCCACCGGGATGGCGAGCCACAGCGGCGCGGCCCCGGCCCGCCCGCTGGCCAGCCGATGGTGGGTGAGCAGGGAGGCCACGCCGAAGGCCCCCATGGCCAGCGCCAGGAGGGGCGCCGGGGCCCCGAGGCTCCGGTACGCCTCCCCGAGGACCAGGGGAAGCAGGTCGGGGAAGAGCGCCACCGTCGCCGACGCGCCCGCGCCCGTGGCGACGACCAGCGCCGCCGAGAACCGAAGGATGCGCCGGGCGTCGCCGCGCTCCTCGGCGAAGCGGGGGTAGGCGACCATCGCCACGCCGGTAGCGGCGAACAGGACCGCCTTCCCCACCAGGGCGGCGGCCGCGTACCGGCCGGCCTCCTGCGGCGGGAGGTAGTGGCGGGCCAGCACCACGTCCACGGTGGCCAGGATCCAGAACGCCAGCAGGGCCATGGAGCCGCCCACGCCCTCGCGCAGGAGTCCGACATGCCCGGCCGGCTCGGGCCGCGCCGCCGCGATCGTGCGGCGGAGCGGCAAGAGCACAGCGACGACCCCGGCGACCTCGGCCAGGAGGATTCCCAGGACGGCTCCCGATAGCCCCACGCCGGCCAGGACGAGCCCCGCCCCCAGCGCCAGACGCAGCGCCACGTAGGCGAGCAGGGACCATCCGAGCGCCCGGAACCGTGTGGCTCCCTGCAGCGCCCCCCTGGCGACCGGTGAAATGAACGAGGGCACCACCAGGAGCGCCACGAGCATCACCGGGGTGGCCGACTCCAGGCGCAGGTAAGCGGCCGACCACCATGCTGTGGCCGCAAGCGTCAGCGCCACTGCGGCCCCGGCCCGGAC
>JALYHC010000262.1 GCA_030776765.1 Actinomycetota bacterium
ACTGTACCCAGCGCCGGGTGAAAGGACCGGCACGCCCTTTGCGGGCGCTAAGCGTTGCTCTCCAGGTACTCCTGCAGGGCCTGGAGCCGCTCGTCCCACTTCGCTCCCACCAGCGCCATCCAGGACATCACCTCGGAGAGAGGAGCGGGAGTGAGCTGGTAGCGAATCTCCCGGCCGTGACGCTGGCTCTCCACCAGCCGAGCCTCCTGCAGGGCGACCAGGTGCTTGCTGACCGCCTGGCGGGTGATGGGGAGCTCGGCGGCGAGCTGGCTGGCCGTGGCGGGGCCATGCTCGGACAACCTGTGGACCACCCGGCGCCGGGTCTCGTCGGACAAGGCAGCCAGCACCGCTCCCAGTGAATCTCCAGCCACCCCGCTCACCTCACGGAGTCCACTGGTTCGGAGAACCTGAGCCGGCTCTCCACCTGAGAGGTCTGCTCCACCACGCTGAGCCTGGTGCCTTCTTCCGGCAGCTCGGTCAGGGTGAGCTCCACTGTGGCAGGTGTAGTGGAACGGCCGGTCACGCCCCACCAACGGAAGACCAGCCGTTTCGGGGCCATGACCTCTTCCACCACCACCAGGCGCACCTCCCCGTCCTGCTGGCGGATGAGCCCCCGCCCTCCGGGAACCAGCTCCAGGTCCACCTCGCCCCCCAACCAGGCGGAGAGGCGACTCGGATCGCTGAGCGCTCTCCACACCTCCTCGCGAGAGGCAGGCAACGTCACCTCACGCTCCACCCTCCAGGGAAGCCGCAACCTCGTCCCTCCCTCTACTGCAACCTGAAGGTTGCACGTAGGGTCTGACAGACCGTAAACTGTGCAACCGATCAGTTGCACCTTAACTCACGAAAGGAGGAGGTCATGCGGTGGTCTCCGGCCACCGGGCACGAGCAGCAAGAGGAGCGGCCGTCCCCGCGCATCGACCTGCCGCGCATCATCCATTTCGCCCGCCTCTTTGAACGGCGCTTGGTCTTCCTGTCCGGGCCACTCCACGACGAGGCCGCCAACCAGGTGTGCGCCCAGCTCCTGGCCCTCGACGCCGATTCCGGCGACGACATCACTTTCTGCATCGACTCTCCAGGGGGAGAGCTGCCAGGTCTGTTCGCCATTTACGACACCGTGCAGCTCCTCGGGTCGCGCGTCGACACCCGCTGCATCGGGTTGGCTGCCTCGGCTGCGGCGGTGATCCTCGCCGGAGGGACGGGGAGGCGCTCGGCCACCGAGCATGCCCGGATCCTCCTGCACCAGCCACATGGGTCGGCCCGGGGAAGGACAAGAGACCTGGAGATCCAGGCCAGGGAGATCGCTTCCCGGCGGGCGCGCCTGGAAGAGGTCCTGGCCGAGCGTACCGGCCAGTCCCTGGAGCGGGTCCGCGCCGACATGGAGCACGATCACTGGCTGTCGGCCCAGGAGGCCCGGGAGTACGGGCTCATCGACGAGGTGACCTCGAGCCGGCGCCTGCGCCTGATGGACCAGTAGCGGCCTCACCCTTCGGCGGTGTCCCCTCCCAACTC
Organism: Actinomycetota bacterium; assembly: GCA_030776765.1. Lineage (GTDB taxonomy): Bacteria > Actinomycetota > Acidimicrobiia > Spongiisociales > JALYHC01 > JALYHC01. Next base: position 1,513 of record JALYHC010000262.1, read on the forward strand.
CGACAAGGCGGCGCCCAGGAAGCGATAGGTCCATTCCTCTGCCAGGCCTCGCGTCTCACAGAAGACGATCGGCACGCCCGGATACCGCACCTGCAGCCGGGCCGCCAGCTCCGGGAGCCATCCGGGCTGCACGTGCTCCACCTTGAACAGTGCCGAGTAACGCCCCTCCACCACCACGGCGCCCGCCGGCAGGGTGGCCAGCTCGGCCATGGCGAATCCCAGAGAGCCATCGGAGAGGGCGCGGGCCAGGTCCTCCAGCGTCTTGCGCTCCACGGCAGCCACCACTTCGTCCCCCCATCGCACCCCGTAGTCCCCGGCATCCAGCCGCGTCCGCTCGGTCTGCACGCCTCGCCCGGAGAACTTGTACGGATAGCGCTCTCGGTCATCCACCTCGATCACCCACTGCGTCAGCCCGGAGGCCCGGCGAGTGGGCACTCTCACTCCGGGCCGCGCTTTTTTGGCGACTCTGGCCGTCTGCCAGAAGATGGCCGGGCGGCGGCGTACCTCTGTGAACACGAACTGGGCCCGGTTGTTGCGCGCCCGGTCCAGCACCAGATCCACCGCCGAGCCGCGCCGCCGGCATGCCCGCACCGGGACGTCCTCGAGGACCTCGCAGTCTTCGGGCCAGTCATCTCGATAGGGATGGCAGTAGACGCGGCTCGACACCGGCCACCGCTCCCGAGCCTTCAGGATGAGGCCGTCGTCGACGGGGACCCAAAGCAGGTAGGGGAGGGTGCTCTCCGTGTCGGGGTTGCGCGCCACAAGGAACCGCCGCTCCATGGGCGCATTGTGCCCCACACCGCCAGCTGCCGGGTCAGTTTGACGGGATGGCCGCCAGGACGAGGCGGGCCGCCTCCCGGTGGAGCGTTTCCAGCTCGGCCAGCTGGTGCTCCGCCCTCGCCATCAGCTCGCCGAAGTCCACGCCGGCCAGCCGCTCGTGCTGGTCGGCCACGTCTCCCAGCGATCGCC
>JALYHC010000263.1 GCA_030776765.1 Actinomycetota bacterium
TCCCGCAGCTGCTGACTCAGCCGAGTCACCCGCAATGGTCCCACCACCAGAGGAACACGCCGCGACGCCAAGAGCGGCCGCCACCCCCAGCAAGATCCAGTACCTACCCATCCTCACCCCAGTTTGACGAACCAAACCAGAGTCGCAGTTCCACCAAGCGCCGATCACCAGATATGGCGCAGTAACGCTCAAGCTGAGACTGCCCGAGATCGGCACCTCGGGATCGGTTCTGAGAGAGCGGCGATGAACAACCTGACCACCTTGTGCTGGTTCCACCACCAAGTGGTGGTGCATGGCATGGCCTGCCGCGTCGAAAGGGCCGTGACCGTGACGGTCCCAGGGAAAGGGTCATGTTGGACACTCTTCGCCACGGTCGTCTTGCCGACGGCAGCGGGACCGGTGATGTCCACGACCTACGACGTGCGCCGGGAACCTCGGGTCTCCGCTGACGATCCCGCAGAAGAAGCAGGGTCCCCCCAGAACTCGCTCGACGTAGGACTCCAGGTCGAAGTCGAGTCGAATCGACCGTCGCTCCGAGGAGATGCTGGTGGCTCGGTGGGCGGATGCCGAGCCTAGACGAGCCTCACCATTCCTCGAAGACCGCTCGAGAGCAGAGTGGATGGGGAGGGGCGTCGCGAGCCTCACCATTCCTCGAAGACCGCTCGAGAGCAGAGTGGATGGGGAGGGGCGTCGCGATCTTCGTGAACGAGAGGCCGTAAGACCAGCGGGTAGTGATCTTCTCTCGCCAGGAGTTGGAGATTTCGGACCAGTGGCCAACAAGCCCAAGCCCACCAAGCTAAAAGTCATCGAGGGAAACCGCGGCCAGGGGCCGTTGCCCGAGAACGAGCCCGAGTCTCCTCCACCGTCGAGTCTGGAGCCGCCCCACTGGCTGCTGCAGGAGGGCGAGCGGCAGTGGCGACGGCTGGCTCCCATGCTGGCCGAGCTGAAGGTGCTCACCGAGGCCGACCGGCTCATCCTGGCCACCCTCTGCCAGACCTGGGCACAGGCGCGACTGGCTCGGTCACTGCGGGCAGCCTTCTCGTCCGTACACTTCCGGGTTGACGCAGCGTGGCAGCTGTTCCCCCTGCAACCCAGCCAAAAGGTTAGCGACCGCCATGTCGGCCATGGCCACCCGCGTGGCTTGGCTGGCGCTCCCCAGATGGGGAATGATGATGCAGTTGGGAAGGGCGAGCAGAGGATCGTCCGGCTCAATCGGCTCCGGCTCGGTCACGTCCAGCGCTGCGGCGGAGATCCAGCCCTCGCGCAGGGCCCGCTCCAGGGCCTTGGGATCGACTATTCCACCCCGGGCCCCATTGACTAGGATGGCGGTGGGTTTCATGCGGCGCAGGGCTCCCTCATCGATGAGGTGGTACGTCTCGGCCGTGAGCGGACACAGCACCACGACGAAGTCGGATTGCTCGAGAAGCTCCTCCAGGGCGCGATAAGAGGTCCCCATCGCCGTTTCCGCCTCCGGGTCCGGTCGGCGATTGTGGTAAAGCAAACGCATCCCGAAGCCTGTCCCGCGTCGAGCCACAGCCCGGCCGATCCGGCCTAGCCCGATGATCCCTAGCGTGCCGGCGTGCACATCCTGGCCGAGCAGGAGCTCAGGATCCCAAGGTCCCCACTTTCCGGCTCGCACGTAGTCGACGCCCTCCACGATGCGCCGGGCTGCCGCCATCAGCAGGGCGAAGACGGTATCGGCAACCGTCTCTTTAAGCACCTCGGGTGTGTGGCCCACCGGGATCCCTCGCCGCGTGCATGCGGGCACGTCGATGTTGTCTACCCCCACCGCCATGTTGCTCACCACCCGCAGGAGCGGAGCGGCCTCCAGCAGGGGTTCATCTATTGGGTCGGTGAGCATGCTGTAGATGCCCTCCGCCTCCCCTGCCCGGCGGCACAATTCCTCGGGGGGGATTGGTCGATCCTCCGCCCACAGGTCCACACGGCAGGCCGCCCGCAGCCGTTTGAGCGCGTCGCCGGGCGGACGCCGGGTCACCAGTACCCGCGGTCCGATCATCCGTTTCAGGCTACCGGACCGGCGGAAGCTGAAGCTGCCCAGCGACCGGCGGAAGTACCAGGCTGGGAAGCGCCCAGCGAGATCGTCGAGGGGCTGCGGTCCATCGTCGAGGAGCTGGCCGAGCTGGGCCGGGCCGTCTCGGAGACGCGGGTGGCCGACCAGGGACCGGGCGCGCCCCGGCCCCGCACCACGCTCACGGCTGCTCAGCTCGTGGAGGCCGTCGAGCTGGGCCAGAGCCCGGTGCTGGAACCCGCCCCCC
>JALYHC010000264.1 GCA_030776765.1 Actinomycetota bacterium
GGTCAGGTCCCAGGAGGGCCAGTCGACCGACTGTTGCTTGAGGACCTGCGCCCGCTCCGGGTCGGCCAGCAGGTCGACGAGTTCCCTGCCGTGGGGAGGATTCAGGCTCTCCGACATCCACCGCTCCATGTCAACGCTCCTTCACGCAGAGTAGTCTTGCCCCCACCCAGCATTTTGGCAAGCAGGTGCGCTTGGCGGGTTCGAGTTGCGGTCGAGGACTTGCCTTTAACGATAGCCGTCCCCATAGGGGTCGACCGGGGAGCCGTCAGGAGGCGGCTGGTTCGACTACGGTCGAGATCGTCTTCACTCCCCGGTCCAGCTCGATCAGCCACGCCTCCAGTGCCTCGAAGACCTGATCCTGCAGGTCCAACTGAGCGAGCCCGTGGGCGTGGCCGTCGACCAGGTGCAGGCGGAGGCGGTCGCCGGCCCGCTGGAGAAGCTGGGCAAGGGGCCCCTTGCTGCCCCGCCGGAAGTCCTCGTAGAACATGTCCTCCCGTCCGAACACCAGCAGCAACGGGACGTGCCGGTCGATCACCTGTCCCAGGTGACCGAGGAAGACCGGGCTCACCTTCTGGTACACGGTGTGGGCCTCGCCCTTGGCACGCTTGCGGGCGTTGACCGCCACGAAGCCGGATTTGCGGCGCAACAGCTTCAGGTAGCGGCGACGGAACCTTCCTTCCAGCATCCTGGTCAGGGCCCGGCGAGTGAGGGCCCTCCTCAGGTACCAGGACAATGGGTACGAGACGACCTTCTCCCGGGAGGCCATGTCGCGCACCGGCACCGGGAAGAGCGCCACTCCACTCACCTGCTCCAGGCGCGTGGCGGCGGCCAAGGCGGTACGGGAGCCGAAGCAGGTGCCCATCAGCACGAAGTCGCTGATGCCGTGCTCCTCTTCCACCCATTTGGCCATGGCCATGACGTCATCGCTGAAGGGACTGTCCAGGCGAAGGGGGCCGATCTCACCCGAGCTGTCGCCCACCCCGTGATAGTCGAAGCGCACTGCGTGGTAGCCGTGGCGGGCGAACTGGCGGGCGAGCCGCACGAAGAAGCGATTCCGGCCGGGCGAGGGGATCCACGCACCACCCTGGCACATGATGACCGCCTTGCCGTTGGGCTCGATGGTGGGGCGGGTGAGGATGCCGAAGATGTCCTCCTCGCCGGCGCGGGCGAAGAACCCAACCTCGTCGCGACTAGTGGCGGGCCGGCTCATCCTTGCTCCGCCCGGGCCAGCCACTCGACAACCGGGTCCAGGGTCTCGGCTATCGGGTGGTCCTCGTCCTGTAAGAACCACCAGGCCTTGGTGGATCCGGTGATGATCACCTCCAGGGTGGCGCCCCGCTCGGCCCACTTTGCCGCCAGCGCCCGGTGGTCGGCTCGCAGCTCGCCTCCTCCCAACTGCACCAGCAGCAAGGGGCGGGGGTCGAGAGGTAGCTCGCTCTCCAAACTGCGCCGGCAGCTGCTCTCGTAGAGCAGCCGGTCGACGGCCTGGCCGAGCACGTCGATCACCCTATCGGCCTCCAGCCTCTTCAGCAGCTCGGTGGTGGTCACCTGCTCCCGGCGCTCCTTCACCTCGTGCATCATGCGGGCCCGGAAGCCCTCCCGAAAGAACCTGGCAGGCTCTGCCGTCGGTTCGATCAGCACCAAGGGTGCGCCCCCGAACTCCGCAGAGGCGGAAGCAGCCACCAGGGCTCCCATGCGGGTGCCGACGAAAGAAGGCGCCCCTGCTGCCAGGCCGGAGAGCTGCCGGGCCGCCGCCAGTGCGTCTTCTCGCATGGTCTCGAAGCTCATGTGAGACGAGTCACCGTCGCTGTTGCCCGTACCCCGGTAGTGGAACCTCTGCACGGCAATGCCGCGGTCGACCAGCGCTCGCGCCAGCAGGACCTCCCGCCGGTAGCCCTTGATGAAGTCGCTGCAGATGGAAGGGCAGATCACCGCTGCCCCGATGACCTCTCCCGGGGGCGAGTGGAGGGTGCCGGCCAGCCGGTCGGCGTGTGGGCCGAAGAAGGAAAAGGCCTCGCGCCCGCCGGATCGGACATCGATGCGCACGGCGTCCGTCGCCCCGGTCGTTGCCGGTCTCACTCCCCCGATCATTGCCTCCGCCACCTCAGTGATGAAGAGTACCACGGAGAGTGATGACTGCCAAGAGGCCCTCCGCTCGGCTCTGGCGCGTTACCCCCGCAGTCGCTTTGCGGCCTGCAGCAGCGCCTCCTCGGCCCTGCTTCCCAGTACCTTGAGAGCCAGGACGCCCATGCGCACCCTGGCTCCGGCCCTCCAGGGAAGAGGAATGCCCTCATGGCGTCGTGGGTAGCCCAGCTCCTCGAGCAGCCCTCCAGCCACCGCCTCGAAGGCCAGCACCTGCTGCTCCGGCATCTGGGTACTCCAGTCGCGCAAGCCCCCGGTGACCGGCTTGGTGACCGAAGCATGGAAGCCCCGCCATTCGGGGCGGCCCTGCAGGCGGGCATGGGTGTGGAAGGCGAGCATCCGCTCGTCGAAGCTCAGCCCGGCGAAGTCGCAGACGAGCTCCAGCACCCGGCGGGGCTCGGCGACCAGCCGCTCGTAGCGGACCTCCAGGTAGCGCTCTGGCCCCAGGGAGGCACCATGCCGGCGCCCCGCCGACACGTCGCGCCGCCACTTGCGCGCCGCCTCCCAAAGGGTGCGCGGACCCCAGGCCACCCAGAGGTAGGAGAGTGCCACGTCCCTCCCGTCCCGGATGACGTGGATGAATTTGGCCTCGGGGAA
>JALYHC010000265.1 GCA_030776765.1 Actinomycetota bacterium
CCCCCAGGCTGAGAGCGGTGAGCAGGTACTGGGGCTCGTCTCCGGTGGTCTGCGCCCCGAAGCTCGAGCGCACGCCCAGGCCGGCTGCCGACCAGACCGCCACCAGCAGGGCCACTGCCAGCACGAGCCTCATGGCAGCAAGCGAGCCCGCCGTACTACCAGCCACCAGGTGACCACTCCGGAGAGCGCCACCAGCACCAGTGAGGCCACCCCGGTCTCGGCCAGGAAGCCCTCGGTGGCGGCCCCCCACACCTTGGTGGCCAGAGTCTGGAAGCCGATCGGCGCCAGCAGCAGGGTGGCCGGGAGCTCCTTCATCACCGAAAGCAGCACCAGGCCGCCTCCGGCCAGCAGACCGGGGACCATCAAGGGGAGCTCCACGCGCAGGAGCCGCCGGGCCCTGGTCGCCCCCAGCGTGCGGGCCGCATCGCTCATACGGCCGGGCAGCCCTGCTACCGCCACCCGGGAGGCCTCCATGGCGTGCGCCCCGAAGTGCACGAGGTAGGCGAGCACCAGCAGGGGCAGGGTCTGGTAGACGGCGACCGGCGCCCGCAGCGCCCAAAAGACGATGGCCAGGGCGATGACCAGGCCCGGGATGGCGAAACCGGCCACCACCATCGCTCCGGCCAGCGCCCCGATGCGCCCCATGCGGCCGGCGGCCCTCCCCGCCAGGTAGGCCACCGGCAGCACCAGCACCACCGCCAGCACGGCGGTCAACACGCTCACCACCAGCGTGTTGGCCGCCGGACCGGCCAGCTCACCGAGCTGGGCGAGCAGGGCTGCGCCGCCCCTCCCCCGCCAGGCCCAGTGGCCCAGCACCAGCACAGGGGCCAGCAGCGCCATGCCGGTGATCAGCACCACCGCCAGCAGGGCCGGGGTGACCCACCCGCCGAGGCGAACCTGCACCGGAGGACGTGGGGAGGCCACCTCCACCGTCGGCATGCGTCGAGTCACCATTCGCTCAGCGGCTACCACGATCAAGGCCACCACGGCCAGGATGAGGCTAAGAGCCAGCGAGGTGGGTCTGTCCAGCAACCGCGCCGAGTAGATCGCCCGGGTGAGAGTGTCGAAGCGCAGCAGTTGCACGGCCCCGAAGTCGCTCACCACGTAGAGGAAGACCAGCAGGCTTCCCGCCCAGATGGCATCGGCCGCCTGGGGCAGGACCACCCGACGGAAGACCTCGCCAGAGCGGCTGCCGAGCAGCCGGGCACCCTCCTCCAGGGAGGGATTGAGGGCCATCAGGCGGCCCACGACGGGGAAGTAGACGTACGGATAGGTGAGCAGGGTGAGCACGGCAAAGGCGCCCCAGAAGCCGTCCACGTGTGGCAGGCCTCCTCGGAGGCCGAGGGCCGCCAGCAGCCGGTCGGCCAGGCCACCGGGGGCGAAGGCGGCCAGCAGGGCGGCGGCCGCGACGAAGGAAGGGATGACCAGGGGCAGCGGGGCCAGGGCTCGCCAGAGGCGGCGCAGGGGAAGGTCGGTTCGCACCAGCAGCCACGCCAGGCCGGTGCCCACCACGGCCGCCGCTCCGGCGACGGCGATACTCAGCCGCAGCGTGTTGGCCAGGGGGCCGAGGGCGTCAGGCGAACGAATCGACGCCAGCAGCTCTCCTCCCAGGGCCAAGTTGCGCACCACCAGGTAGGCGAAGGGGGCGGCATAGATGGCTCCCACCAACAGGCCGAGCAGGGTCAGCCCACCCCCGGCCGTCAAGAGCGCTCCAAGCCGCTCTGATCGATCAGCTGCTTGGTGCGCTCCAGCCCACCTCCCAACCGGTCGAAGTCCAGGGCCGGGCTGTCGATCTCCTCGAGGGGCGGCAGGTCGACGGCCGCTTCCACCCCGGCCGCCAGGGGATACTCGAAGGTCTGCTGGCTGAAGTAGCGCTGGGCCTCCTCGGAGAGGAGGAAGCTCACGAACTCCTCGGCCTGCTCGGGCTGCTCGGCGGTGTCGAGGACCGCCACCGCGGTGACGATGACGAAAGCACCCACCCCACCATCGGGGAAGAGGTAGTTGGCGGTGGGGAGGCCCGGGTCCTCCTCCTGGAAGCGGTAGTGGTAGTAGTGGTTGACCAGGCCCATCGGCACCTCTCCGCGTCCCACCGCTTGGAGGATGGCGCTGTTGTTGGCATAGGTCTGGGCATCGTTGGCGACCATCCCCTTCAGCCATCCCAAGGTGGCCTGGTCTCCATGCATCTGCCGCATGGCGGTGATGAAGTCCTGGAACGAGCCGTTGGTGGGAGCCACCGCCACCTCCCCTTGGAAACGCTCCGAGGTGAGGTCGAAGACGGAATCGGGGAGCTCGGCCGGGTCGACCATCTCGGTGTTGTACACCAGCACCCGCACCCGCCCGGAGATCCCCACCCAGAGTCCCCGGCCGTTGCGAAAGCGCGGCTCCACGCGACCCAGGACCTCCTCGCTCAAGGGTTGCAGCCGCATCTGACCTGCCAGGAAGCCCACGGCACCAGGGTTCTGAGCCAGGAACACGTCCGCCGGTGAGTCCTGGCCCTCCTCGGCGATGAGCAGGGCCAGGTCGGCGGAGTCCCCGTAACGGACGTCGATGGGAGTGTCGGTCTCCTCGGCGAACTGCTCCAACAGGGGCCGGATGAGGAACTCGCTGCGTCCCGAGTAGATCGTCAAGCGGTCCGAGCCCGGCGAGCAGGAGGCTGCCGTCAGGGTCGCAGCAGACAGCAGAGCCACCGCCAAGCGCCCGAAGGTGCGGATCTTCATCCCGCCTCCTCGAGCCGCGCCGGGTCGGAGAGAGCCTGCCGGCGGAGCAGGTCGGCCAGGTCGGTGCGGGGGACGAAGCCCAACAGGCGCGAGCAGCGCCCGGTATCGGCCAGCGTCACCGGTACCTCCTCGGGGTGGCCCTTCTCCACCAGGAGCCGCACCGGCACCCCGGTCACCTCGGCCACCGCGGCAGTCAACTCCGACAGGCGGTGGCCCTGTCCGCTGCCCAGGTTCACCACTCCTTGCACCTCACGCTCCGCCATGGCCACCAACCCGCGGACCACCTCCCGCACGTCGGTCACGTCCCGCACCCGATCGGGTGAGCCGAAGACCCGCAGCGGCTCTCCCAGCCGGGCCGCCTGCAGCCAGCGGGACAGGGCCATGTCGGGGCGCTGCCGCTCTCCGCCCACCGTGAAGGGGCGGGCGACTGCCACCGATCCCCCTGCCGCGGCTCGCTCCGCACAGGCTCGCTCGACCTCCACCTTGGAACGGGCGTAGCTCCCGCGGGGCCTGAGCGGATCATCTTCCCGGTTGGGCCGGAAGCCGCCGGCCCGGGCCGGTAGGCACCCGCCGTAGACGGAAGACGAGGAGGTGACCACCACCTGCAGCTGCCTGTGAACGGCCCTCAGCACTCGCCGGCCGGCCACCACGTTGTCCCGCAGCCGCTCCAACTCGGACAGCCTGCTGCGGACCCCGGAGGAGGCGGCCAGGTGGAAGACCACGCTGGCGGACCGACAGACGTCGTGCAGCATGTCGCCCGCCGCAGGGTCCGCCAGGTCGGCGAGAATGTGGTCGCCGGGGAGCCGGACCGCCGGGAGGCGCCGGTCCACGCCCACCACGTGCTCGCCCCGCGCTGCCAGGAACTCGACCAGGTGGGACCCGATGAAGCCCGCCGAACCGGTCACCACCGCAGTCACCCCTGGATGTTAGGCAAGGTGAACAAGCAGTGTAAAGTCCTCCTATGACGGTCGGCTGGGTGAGAAGGCGAGTGGGGATGAGAACCGTCACCCTGCTGGGGGCCTTGACGTTGCTGGTGGCGGCTGTGGTGGCGGCGCGCGTGGTAGAG
>JALYHC010000266.1 GCA_030776765.1 Actinomycetota bacterium
GAGGACCTGAAAGAGCTCATTTTCGCCCGCCAACCATCCGATCTCGGACGCGGCGACCACCTTGGGCGCCGAGCGTCACGGCAACGTTACGCGTTGCAGGGTACCGGCAGCACATCTACTGTGCGCGGCGCCCCGGAAAGCGACGAGGAGGGAGGACAATGGAGGTGTCGGCCGCCAAGCCACGGTTCGTGGGGAGAGTGCGGCGCGTGGCCTTCTACCTGCTGGCGGTGCTCTTCGGGCTGCTGCTCCTGCATCCCGAGTTCTCTCTCACCCCCTACGTGGTGCTGGGCTGGTTCCTGACCGCCCCGGAAGGAGGGGTCTCCCACCGGGTGCACGACATCTCCTTCGGGCTCATCTTCGCCCTCAGCTTCGTCGGGCTGGTGTCGCAGTTCCGCTCGGCTGCGCAGAAGGTGGCCCCCATGCAGCAGGTGGTGATCGCCATCGTCATCCTCATACTCGTGGAGCTGCTGGTGAACGGCTGGGATCCCAGCTTCCTCCCCCTCTACGTGATGTTCGGCCTTCCTCCCATCATCCTCGCCCTGCTGCACCCTGCCCGGGCCGAGGTCTTTCGGCCCTCCGTTCGGTCCAGCACCGTCCTGCTGGCCATGGTGGCCCTCGTCGCCGCCCCCTTGCTGTGGTTCGCAGCAGGCCAGATCAGGACTGCGGCGGAGGCAGCCGCCATCGGGAGGCCCATCTTCGAGCAGCTCGAGGGGACCATCTCGGAGGACGCCTCCGAGGAAGAGTGGGAGGCCGCCTTCCGGGCGGCGCTGGCCGAGGCGGGGCTGAGCCCCGAGACGCAGGTGGCCGTCGAGCACGCCGGGCACTGGACGGCCATGGCCGCCTTCGCCGTCATCGTCATCGCGGTCGGGTTGGTGGCCGCCCTGCGGGTGCGTGGCTGGCGGCTCACCGCCTGGAGTGTGGGAGCGGCGGTGGCCTACTACGGCCTGGCCTCGGTGCTCACGCCGGCCGACGCCTCTTCCGGAGGCGCGATGTGGGGAGGGCTGGCCATGGTGTGGGGAGTGCTGTTCGTGATCCTGGCCGAGCGCGAGCTGCGGGCCGACCGGAGGCGGCCGGCCGAGGCGCCACTGGAGCCTTAGCCCAACCCCATCGTCCTACCATCTGAGCGATGGCGGAGCGCTTCGATGCTGTGGTGATCGGCGCCGGGCCGAACGGGCTGGCCGCGGCAGTGGCCCTGGCCCGGGCAGGGCGCTCGGTGCTGGTCTTGGAAGGACGGGACCAGGTGGGAGGAGGGCTCCAGTCCGGCGAGCTCACCCTCCCCGGTTTTCTGCACGACATCTGCTCGGCCATCCACCCGATGGGGGCCGCCTCTCCGTTCTTCCGCCGCCTGCCGCTTTGGGAGCACGGGCTGGAGTGGGTGCACCCCGACGTGCCGCTGGCCCATCCCCTCGACGACGGGTCGGCCGCGGTGCTGGACCGATCACTGGCGGTGACGGCCGACTCTCTCCACCCCGATGCCTCCTCCTACCGGCGCTTGGTAGGACCGCTGGTGGCCAACTGGAAGCTGCTGGAGGATGCCTTGATGGGCCCCTTCCTGCGCGTCCCCCGGTACCCGCTGGCCATGGCTCGGTTCGGCTGGCAAGCGTTGCGTCCGGCCAGCAGGGTGGCAGAGCGGATGTTCGAGGGGAAACGCGCGCCGGCCCTCTTCGCCGGCCTGGCCGCCCATGGCATCCTGCCACTCGACCGGCCTCTCACCGCCTCCTTCGGCATGATCTTTGCAGCGGTGGGCCACGTGGCGGGCTGGCCCCTCCCCAGAGGCGGGTCGCAGAGGATCGCCGATGCGCTGACCGCTTATCTCCGCTCCCTGGGCGGGCAAGTGGAGACCGGGCGGTGGCTGACCTCCTTCGGTCAGCTCCCACCCGCCGCCGCCTACCTCTTCGACGTCTCCCCCCGACAGCTGGCGTCCATCGCCGCCGATCGCCTCCCCCAGGGATACCTGGGCAAGCTGGAGCGCTACCGCTACGGGCCGGGAGCCTTCAAGCTCGACTATGCGCTGGACGGCCCGGTGCCCTGGAAGGCCGAGGAGTGCACCCGAGCCGGCACCGTCCACCTGGGTGGCACCTTCGATGAGGTGGCGGCCGCCGAGGCGGCTGTGGGGCGCGGTGAGCACCCGGAGCGCCCCTTCGTGCTGCTCGCCCAGCAGAGCGTCTTCGATCCCAGCCGCGCCCCGTCTGGGCGACACACCGCCTGGGCCTACTGCCATGTGCCCAACGGTTCCCGGGTGGACATGAGCGACCGGATCGAAGCCCAGATCGAGCGCTTCGCCCCCGGCTTTCGGGACCTGGTACTTGCCCGCAACGTCCTCTCCCCACAGCTCCTCGAGGAGCACAACCCCAACTATGTGGGTGGCGACATCGCAGGGGGATCTCATGCCGGCCTGCAACTGCTCGGCCGCCCCACCCTCAGCCCGATCCCCTACGCCACCCCCAACCGCCAGATCTACCTGTGCTCGTCCTCCACACCCCCGGGAGGTGGCGTGCACGGAATGTGCGGCTACTACGCGGCGCGGGCGGCCCTCCGGCGCAGCCTGCGCTGATGGGTCGGCCCAGAGCGGATCTGGGTCTGAAGGAGGACCTGGCGCTCATCAGTGAGCGGGTGGTCACCCCGGAAGGGGTGGCGCCGGCGGCCATCCATATTCGCCGGGGCACCATCGCGGGCATCGGGCCTCCCGAGAGCCTCCCAGACGTCCCCTCGCTCGACGTGGGGAGCTCGGTGGTGATGCCGGCCCTGATCGATACCCATGTGCATGTGGACGAGCCGGGCCGGACCGATTGGGAGGGGTTCGCCAGCGCCACCCGGGCGGCGGCGGCGGGCGGCATCACCACCATCGTCGACATGCCCCTCAACTGCATCCCGCCCACCACCACCGTGGAGGCGCTGGAATGCAAGGAGGAGGCCGCCAGCCAGCAGTGCTGGGTGGACGTTGGCTTCTGGGGTGGCCTGGTCCCGGACAACCTCGGGGGACTGGCCGACCTGTTCCAGGCCGGGGTGCTGGGGTTCAAGGCCTTCCTGGTCCACTCCGGGGTGGACGAGTTCCCCCCGGTGTCGGAGGAAGTCCTGCGGACCGCCATGCCTGAGCTGACCCGGCTGGGCGCTCCCCTGCTGGTCCACGCCGAGCTGCCCGAGGCGTTGCAGGACGCTGGGCAGGCACAGGGAGACTGGACGCACTACCTCACCTACCTGGCCACCCGCCCGGCGGAGGCCGAGGACCAGGCGGTCGAGCTGCTGATCGCCCTGTGCCGCCAGCTGGGCACCAGGGTCCACGTCCTCCACCTCTCCTCCGCCTCCGCATTGCGCCCCCTCGCCCGGGCCAGGCGGGAAGGCCTTCCCATCAGCGCCGAGACCTGCCCCCACTACCTGGCGCTGAGCGCCGAGGACGTCCCCGATGGAGCCACCGAGTTCAAGTGCGGCCCGCCCATCCGGGACCGACAGAACCGTGATGGCCTCTGGGACGGCCTCCATCGGGGCGTCATCGACCTGGTGGTCTCCGACCACTCTCCCTCCCCGCCGGCCCTCAAGCGGCGGGAGTCGGGCCGATTCGACCTGGCCTGGGGTGGCATCTCCTCCCTGCAGCTCAGCCTACCCGCCACCTGGTCCTCGGCCCGCCATCGCGGACACAGCTTGGAGGACCTGGCGGAGTGGATGTGCGCCGGGCCGGCCCGCCTGGCCGGCCTCCAGCACCGGAAGGGCCGCATCGCCCCCGGCTACGACGCCGACCTGGTGGTGTGGGACCCCGAGGCCACCTTCCTGGTCGAGCCCGAAAAGCTGGAGCACCGGCACCCGGTCTCCGCCTACGCCGACCGCATCCTGTACGGGGTGGTGAACAGGACCCTGCTGCGAGGTGCCATGATCTACGAATGCGGGAACTTCCCCGGCTCCCCGAAGGGAAAGCTGCTCGAGCGAGAGACGGTGGGGAAGAAGACTTGATCGACCTCGCCTCACAGCAGCTGGGTGGCCGGGTGCTCGATGCCAACGACGAGTTCTTCGCTCCCAAGGAGAACCTGGTCAAGGTCTCGGATCCCGTCTTCATGGAGGGTAGGTACACGGACCGCGGCAAGTGGATGGACGGGTGGGAGACCCGGCGGCGCCGCCGGCCCGGCCACGACTGGTGCCTGGTCCGCTTGGGCTTGCCCGGCATCGTCAACCAGGTGGTGGTGGACACATCCCACTTCAAGGGCAACTACCCCCAGGCCTGCTCGCTGGAGGCTTGCTCGGTTACCGAGTCGGCGACGCCCTCCGAGCTGCTCCACCCCTCCAATCCCTGGTGCGAGCTGCTCCCCAGGGCCGACCTACAGGGGGACGCGCGCAACCAGTTCCCCGTCGGCAGCCCCTACCGCTTCACACACCTGCGCCTCAACATCTTCCCGGATGGAGGCGTGGCCCGCTTGCGGGTGCTGGGAGAGGCGGTGCCCGACTGGGGTGGGAAGCGGTCCGAGGACGAGATGGACCTGGCCGCCATGGCGAGCGGCGGCTCGGTGGTGGCCTGTAGCGACATGTTCTTCAGCTCGCCCCACCACCTCCTCCTGCCCGGTGAACCCAGAGAGATGCGAGATGGGTGGGAGACCCGGCGGCGCCGCGGGCCCGGGCACGACTGGGTGACCATCCGCCTGGGGGCGGGCGGCACCATCGAGCGGGTGGTTGTCGACACCAGTCACTTCAAGGGGAACGCCCCCGCCGGATGCTCTGTTGAGGTGGCCGACTCGCAAGCGGGGCCGTGGAGGACGCTGCTGCCGGAGGTGGAGCTGCGGCCCCACACCCGCCACCAGTTCTCCGATGCCCTGGTGGCGCCAAGCATGGCGCGCTACGCCCGGCTCAACATCTTCCCCGACGGTGGGGTGAGCCGCCTGCGCCTCTTCGGACGCCTCGACCCCCAGCTTTGGCCGCAACTGCGGCTGCGGTGGCTCAACGCGCTCCCTCCCCCCAATGCCGAGCAGGTGTTGCTGGCATGCTGCGGGTCGGAGCAGTGGGCCCGTCGAGTGGTGGACAGGCGCCCCCTACAGACCGTGCCGGCGCTGCTTCGGCAGGCGGAGCAGATCTGGTGGGACCTGGACCCGGCGGACTGGCGGCAGGCGTTCACCGCCCATCCACAGATCGGTGAGCGGGGCGAGGACCGCTGGTCGAGCCAGGAGCAAGCCGGAACGCATGGGGCCCCGGCCCGGACGCTGGCGGAGCTGTCCGCCGCCAACCGGGCCTACCAGGAGAGGTTCGGCCACATCTTCATCGTCTGTGCCAGCGGCCGAAGCGCCGACCAGATGCTGGCCGAGCTGCGGCAGCGCCTGCACAACGAGCCCGAGAAGGAACTGGAGGTCGCCGCCGAGGAGCAGCGCAAGATCACCCGCCTGCGGTTGCAGAAGCTGCTGGGAGCGGAGCCATGACCATCAGCACCCATGTTCTCGACACTGCACGAGGTCGGCCGGCAGCCGGCGTCCCGGTCACCTTGGAGGTGCGGGACGCACAGGGAGACTGGAGCGAGGTGGGGAGCGGGACCACCGACGACGATGGGCGCCTGCCGGATCTCCTTGCCGAGCCCCTCGTGGCCGGTGTCTACCGGCTCACCTTCCACACCGACGCCTACTTTGCCGACCGCCAGAGCTTCTACCCGCAGGTCTCGGTGGTGTTCCGGGTGGCCGACCCCGAGGAGCACCATCACGTGCCACTCTTGCTCAGCCCCTACGCCTTCAGCACCTACCGGGGGAGCTGACGGGAGTGGAGCAGGTCGAGCTGGGCCACAACCGCTACGGAAAGAGCGGGGTGCGGCTGGTGAAGGTGATGCGCCAGGGGAACCTGCACCACCTCGCCGACCTCACCGTGGAGGTGCTGTTCGAGGGCGACTTCGGCGAGGTCCACCTCTGGGGGAACAACCGCCGGGTGCTTCCCACCGACACCATGCGCAACACCATCTACGCCCTGGCCCGCAAACAGCCCCTGGGCGAGATAGAGAGCTTCGGGTCCGCCCTGGCCGACCACTTCCTGCAGGACAACCCGGCCCTGGAGCGTGTCGAGATCGGCCTCACCGAGCACCCATGGAGCCGCATCGAGGTGGCCGGCCGACCCCATCCACACGCCTTCCTCGCCTCCGGGTCCGAGCGGCGCACCGCCCGGGTGACGGCGACCCGCAAAGGGGTGCTGGTGGAGGGCGGGATCGAGGGACTGGCGGTGTTCAAGACCACCGGCTCCAGCTTCTCCGGCTTCCGCACCGACGCTTTCACCACCCTGCCGGAGGCCGAGGACCGGCTGCTCTCCACAGTGGTGAGCGCTTCCTGGCTCTATCGGAGGGCGAAGGTCCCCCTCGGCTCGTGGGAACAGGTCCGCCGCCTGCTCCTCGAGGCCTTTGCCACCCACGAAGAGAGCCGCTCCCTGCAGCACACCGCTTACCTGATGGGGCGAGCAGTCCTGACAGCCCAGGACGAGGTGGCCTCGATCCGCCTCTCCCTCCCCAACAAGCATCACCTGCTGCTCGACCTCTCCCCGTTCGGCCTCGACAATCCAGACGAGGTCTTCGTGGCCACCGACCGGCCCTATGGGCTGATCGAGGTGACGGTCAGGCGTCCCGGCGACCACGCTCCAAGATCTTCAGAAAGGAGCGAGCACGTAGCTCCTCCCGGCTGAGCCGGGTCCGGGAGAGGGCTTCGTGCTCTTCGATGGCCCCGGAGTTGACGGCGCGCAGGAAGAAGTTGAGGAGCCCCTGCCCGGTGGCGGCGTCGTCGAAGACCTCCCCGGCCAGAGTGGCCCGAGCGGCCTGGTCCACGAAGTTGCGCAGCCGCTCGGCCGCCGCCTCCAGGCCTTCCAGGAAGAAGGAGAAGACGGCTGCGTACCGGGTGGGAAGCTGGGCGGGATGGAGGTCCCACCCCTGGTAGAAGGCGTGGGCCAGGGAGCGACGGACGTGGCCAAAGTGGAGGCTCCAGGCGGCGTGGACAGCACGGCGGTTCTCCTCGACCTGCTCCCGGGTGAGCTCCTCTTCGTCCGCCGGATGGACCGGGACCGGCAGCACGTTGGTCGCCCCATCCGACAGCCATAGGCCCCTCCCGGCCAGGGAGACCTGCATGACGTGGCGGGCAAAGTCGCAGGCGGGGTGGGTCATGTGCTGGTGAGCGGCGGTGACGTTGCAGGCAGCGGTGTAGTCGTATGTGCCGAAGTGAGCGGCGATCAAGCGGCCCTGCCCTGCCTGCACCAGCCCGGGCAGGGCGACCTGGCCGTGCCGGTCGATGATCGCCTGGGTGGTCTCGACCATGATCTCGAGCGGCAGCGACCGGGGCTCCAGACCCAGCTCCTCCTCCAGCAGGCCCAGCAGGTCGGCCAGCACCGCCACCTGTTGGGGGGACACCACCTTGGGCAGGGTGACCACCAGGCCCTCGGGTAGGCGGCCGCCGGTCTCCTGGACGAGCGTGGTGAGGAAGACGTCCAGGGTCCGAATCGCCCGCCGCTGGAGGTCAGGGGTGAACGGCTTGATGCGGATTCCGATGAAGGGTGGAAGCGTCTCGCCGGCCATCCCCTTGGCCACCTCCTCGGCGGTGGAGCGGGCATGGCCGTCCTCCTCGGCATCGGGCCGGTTCCCGTAGCCGTCCTCGAAGTCGATGCGGAAGTCCTCCACCGGCTCCCGCCGCAGCTTCTCGATCACCCGCTGGTAGACCGTCTCGCCGATGACTCCCTCTCCCAATCCGATGGCTTCGGCGAAGGTCTTTGCCTCTGTCCCATACCGCTCCAGTGAGCGAAGGGCCAGGGCCCCCAGCTTGGCCGCCGAGTCAGACTTGAAGAGATGCGCCCCTCCGTAGACGGTGTGCACCGGCTGCCTGCGCCCCGACTCACCCGGGTACTCGTCGGCGGTGATGCGATGGGCCTCCTCGAGCCGCTCCAGCAAGGGGTGCGTCGCCGCTTCGCTCAGGGAACTCATGCGCGTCTCCTCTCCGGGTGGCATCTCATTGGATGGCAGCCTGAATTTAGGGATGGGCAGGTGTAGCTTCCCGCCGACATGTCCACCTTGCTGGTCCGCAACGCCGCAGTGTTGGTCACCATGGATGAAGGACGCCGGGAGATCGGCAACGGAGGCCTCTTCATCCGGGACGGCTGGATCGAGCAGGTGGGGCTCACGGACGGGCTGCCGGGCGCTGCCGACAGGGTGCTCGATCTCACCGATCACCTCGTGCTGCCTGGGCTGATCAACACCCATCACCATCTCTACCAGACGCTTACCAGGGCGCTTCCCGGGGTGGAGCAGGCGGGGCTCTTCGAGTGGCTGCAGGTCCTCTATCCCATCTGGGGCCGCCTCACCCCACAGGATGTGCGGGTCTCCACACAAGTGGGGCTGGCCGAGCTGGCCCTCTCCGGCTGCACCACCACCTCCGACCACCTTTACCTGTTCCCCAACCACTGTCGTCTTGACGACCAGATCGAGGCTGCCCGGCCCATCGGCCTGAGATTGCACGCCAGCAGGGGGTCGATGAGCCTGGGCGCCAGCCGCGGCGGCCTGCCGCCCGACACCTTGGTGGAGGACGAGGACCACATCCTGGAAGACACCCAACGGGTGATCGAGCTGTACCACGATCGCCAGCCGGGAGCGATGACCCGGGTGGCGGTGGCTCCCTGCTCGCCCTTCTCGGTGAGCGAGGAGCTGATGCGCCGTTCGGCCGAGCTGGCTCGTTCGCTGGGGGTGCGCCTGCACACCCACCTGGCAGAGACACGTGACGAGGAGCGCTTCTGCCTGGAGCGACTCGGCCTCCGACCTCTCGACCTGGTCGAGCGACAAGGCTGGCTGGGAAGCGACGTCTGGCTGGCCCACGCCGTCCATCTCGATGCCGCCGAAACTGCTCGCCTGGCCCGCTCCGGTACCGGGGTGGCCCACTGCCCGACCTCGAACATGCGGCTCGGCTCGGGCATCGCCCCCGTCACGCGCTACCTGTCTTCAGGCGTGCAAGTTGGGCTGGGGGTGGACGGCTCGTCCAGCAACGACGGCTCCCACCTCCTCGCCGAGGCGCGCCAGGCAATGCTGCTGGCCCGCCTGGCCCGCTCCCTCCCCCTCGAGGGGCCGGGGGGTTCGGGGGGTGGGAGGCCTCCGGTGATGCCATCGTCTCTAACGGCCGACCACGCCCTGAAGAGGAAGGGCCGGGGTGGGGGTGACTCCGATGAAAAGAATGGAAGAAGGGCTGGGGGCAACATGCTTTCCGCCAGGGCGGCCCTCGAGATGGCAACCATCGGAGGTGCGGCAGTGCTGGGACGAGAGGACCTGGGCTCCCTCGAGCCCGGCAAGTGCGCCGACCTGGCGGCTATCTCCATCGACCATCTCCAGTACGCCGGGGCGCACGATCCGGTGGCGGCCGCCGTCCTGTGCGCTCCGGTCCCCGTTGACCACTTGTATGTGCACGGCAGACCAGTGGTGAGCGAGGGCCGCCTGGTCACGCTGGAGGTCGAGCCGCTCGTCGAGCGGCACAACCGGGCGGCGCGGCGCCTGGTCGAATAGACCGGCGTTCCTCCTCGCGGCAGCAGGCGACGAAGACCGCTTGCCTGGGTATTGTCCTCCCTCAACCCGACAGGAGCCCAACGTGGAGATCGAGTGGCCAAGCACCCTGGACGAAGCACTGGACGCCCTCCGAGAGCGGCCCGAGGCCACCCTGCTCGCCGGCGGCACCGACCTGATGGTGGACGTGAACTTCGGCCGCCGCCGCCCCGAGCACGTCATCGCCCTCCGCAGGTTGGAGGAGCTGGCGGAGTGGCAGGACTCCTGGATGGGGGCGGGCGTCACCTACACCCGCATGGAGCAAGGACCCTACCCTGCCCTGGCCCAAGCAGCCCGCACCGTCGGCTCGCCCCAGATCCGAAATGCCGGCACGCTGGGTGGCAACCTGGGCACCGCCAGCCCGGCCGGGGATGCCCTGCCCTTCCTGGCCGCCCTGGACTGCGAGGTGGAGCTGGCCCAGCGGGCCGGACGGCGGCGGCTGCGCTGGGACCAGTTCCTGGTGGGCCCCAAGCAAACCGCCCGCCGTCCGGGTGAGCTGATCACCGGGGTCGGCTTCCCAGCGCTCGTTCCCGCCCGCCAGGCCTTCGGAAAGGTGGGGGTGCGCAACGCCATGGTGATCGCCATCGTCTCTGGCTGCGTTGTCCGGGCCGAGGACGGCGCCACCCGCGTCGCCCTGGGCTCGGTGGGTCCGGTCCCCATTCGGGCCCGCCGGGCCGAGGAGATGATCTCCGGGGAGCTCCGCCCGTCGGAGGCCGCCCTGCAGGAGTTCTCCCACCTGGTCTCGGAAGAGGTACGGCCCATCACCGACCACCGCTCCACCGAGAGGTACCGGCGCCATGCGGCCGGAACGCTTGCCCGCCGCCTGCTGGAGCGATGCCTGTGACGGAGGGCCGATCGCAGCGGCGGGGACGGAGGCGAGCTTGATCATCGCCATGTCGGTCAACGGCGAGGAACGGGAGACCCCGGTCTTCGGCTCAGAGAGCCTACTCTTTGTGCTCCGCGAGCGGTTGGGCCTGCCGGGCTCCAAGAACGCCTGCGAGCAGGGCGAGTGCGGCTCCTGCTCGGTGATCCTGGACGGGGCGCTGGTCTGCTCGTGCCTGGTGATGGCCGCCGACGCTCAGGGCTCGGAGGTCCTCACCGTCGAAGGCCTCGCCCAGGAGGACGAGCTTCACCCGGTGCAGTCCGCCATCTTGGAAGCCGGTGGCGTCCAGTGTGGCTTTTGCACCCCGGGGATGGTGGTGGCCGCCGCCAAGCTCTTCGAGAAGGACCCTTCCCCTACCCGAGAGGACATCGCCGAGGCGCTGGCCGGCAACATCTGCCGGTGCACCGGCTACGGCTCCATCCTGCGCGCCCTGGAAGGCTTGGCCGGGCGGGTTTCCCCATGACCTCCCCCACCATCGTTACGAGACGGGTGCGGGGAGGGGTGGGTGAGTCGGTGGTGCGCTCCGACGGCGTCCCCAAGGTGAAGGGGGCCTTCGCCTTCTCCTCGGACTTGCAGGCCAAGGACATGCTGTGGGGCGCCACGCTGCGCAGCCCACACGCCAGCGCCAAGCTGCTCCGGCTGGACACCGGCCCGGCATCCGCCCTGCCGGGCGTGCGAGCCGTGCTCACCATCGACGACGTGCCCGGCCGGCGCACCTTCGGGCTGGAGGTGCCCGACCAGCCGGTGCTGGCCGACGGGGAGGTGCGCTATTGGGGGGAGCCGGTAGCCATCGTGGCGGCCGAGGACCCGGAGGAGGCGCGCCGCGGCGCCCTGGCCATCGACGCAGAGTACCGGGAGCTCTCCCCGCAGGTCGACCCCCAGGAGGCCGAGCGCTCGGGGGTCGTCATGCGCCACCTGAGGATCCGCCGGGGCGACCAGCACCTGCGGGGAGAGGTGGCCGTGGAGGGTTACTACGAGGTAGGCATGCAGGACCAGGCGCCCCTCGGGACCGAATCGGGGCTGGCCATCCCGGACGGCGAGGGCGGCGTCGACCTCTACGTGTCCACCCAGTGGTTGCACGTCGACCACCAGCAGGTGGTGGCCAGCCTGGGGCTTCGCCCCGAGCAGGTGCGCGTCCACCAGGCGGGAATCGGCGGCGCCTTCGGAGCCCGAGAAGACGTCAGCCTGCAGATCCACCTCTGCCTGCTGGCCCTTCGCACCGGCCGGCCGGTCAAGATGGTGTACGGGCGAGAGGAGAGCTTCGTGGGCCACGTGCACCGCCACCCGGCCCGGATGTGGTACCGGCACGAGGCCGATCGCCGGGGACTGCTGGTGCGGGTGGAGGCTCGGGTGCTGCTGGACGGCGGCGCCTACACCTCCACCAGCCCGGCGGTGATCGCCAACGCCTCCTACTTCTCGATCGGCCCCTACCGATGTCCGTCGGTGGCGGTGGACGGAAGGGTGGTGCGGACCAACAACCCGCCCTGCGGGGCGATGCGGGGGTTCGGCGCCGTCCAGGCCTGCTTTGGTCACGAGTCGCAGATGGACCGGCTGGCGGCGGCACTCGACATGGACCCGGTCGAGCTGCGGCTGCGCAACTCCCTGGACCGCGGGGACATGCTGCCGACAAGCGGCCAGGAGATCGAGGGCCCATTGCCGGTCGCCGAGACGCTCCGCTCGGTGGCCGCCATCCCCCTCCCCGAGCCGGCAAGCGCCACCGACCCCCGCCAGCTTCCGGGAGGAACCGGGCTCACCACGCCGCCCTCGGCTGTCAAGAGAGGCATCGGTTACGCGGTGGGCTTCAAGAACGTGGCCTACTCGGAGGGCTTCGACGATTACGCCGAGGCACGGGTGGTGCTCACCCCGATGGGTGCCGAGGTGCACACTGCCGCCACTGAGGTGGGCCAGGGCCTGGTGACGATCATCCAGCAGATCGCTCGCACCGCCTTGGGCATGGAGCAGGTGGCGGTGGTCTTCCAGGACACCTCCGGCATCGGCTCGGCGGGGTCCACCTCCGCCTCCCGACAGAGCCAGATGGCGGGAGGGGCGGTGCTGGCGGCCGCCCAGGGGGTGCGGCAGAAGGCGCTGGCCCGGGCGGGGGGTGACGAGCTCACCGACCAGGGGGTGCTGCGCGAAGGCACGCTGGTGGTCACCCTGGACGAGCTGTGTGCGGACGGTCCCCTGGAGCACCTGGAGCGCTTCCGGCACCCTCCCACCGAAGAGCCGGACGCAGATGGGCAGGGGCGCATCCATGCCGGCTTCGCGGTTTCGGCTCACAGGGCGGTGGTGGACGTCGACCGGGAGCTGGGCCTGGTGAGAGTGGTGCAAGTGGACACCGCCCAGGACGTGGGCAAGGCGCTCAATCCCTCGGCGGTGCGGGGGCAGATCGAAGGGGGCATCATGCAGGGGGTGGGGCTGGCAGTCATGGAGGAGCTGGTGCTGGAGGAAGGGCGCATCCTCAACGCCAGCTTCACCGACTACCTGCTCCCCAC
>JALYHC010000267.1 GCA_030776765.1 Actinomycetota bacterium
GCCAGGATCTGGGTCACGAACAACGCCAACGGTCTCGGCAACTCGAACTCGGTCTTGTTCGACGCCACCGATCGAGGGCCGAACGAGGACGCCTGCCACGACTACCTGCTCTTGACCCCGGTGACGATCGCTCGGGAGGACGACGTGACGCTCTAGACCGCCGTGGACTACTCCTCCAACGGGGAATCCTTCTCGGCCGGCTCCCCGCCCCGGTCTACCGGCGCTCCACGATGTACACCACCCTCTCGCTCTGCCACATGTGCACGGGCGCCATCCTCCTCTACGGCATCCCCCGGGTGGTGATCGGGGAGAACCGCACCTTCCTGGGAGCGGAGGACCTGCTGCGGGAGCGGGGGGTGGAGGTGGTGAGCCTCGACCTGGAGGAATGCCGCCGGCTGATGGAGGAGTTCATCGCCCGCCACCCGGACATCTGGTACGAGGACATTGGCGAGTAGCGGGCCGCAGAGCTGAGCGGGCCTTGGCGGCCGCACTGCCGTCGCTCAGCCGCCCTGCACGGCGGTGGCTAGGCGCCCCTCCTCGTCGGCAGCGGGCAGCTCCGGCTCCGGTTGGGCGGAGCGGCGTTCCATCTCCTCGGCCAGCACCTGCCGGAGCCGTTCCTGCGAGCCCTTCACCATCTCCTCCAGCATAGGGAGGAAGCCCTCCACTGCCTCCCGGTCCTTGCGACGGCGGGGCTTGACCCGCATCTCCAAGAGGGTTCCACCTTCCACCGGCTTCACCTCGTGCGTGTACATGAAGGAGAGGAGCTGAGGGATCTCGCCCGTCCCGGTGACGTAGCCGGGCGGTCGCCAGTCGAGGATCTCCTCGACGACCGCTCCCTCCCCATGCATGCAGTGGTTGGTGGTGCCCACCCCCCGCCGGGTGGTGGGGCTCTCCTCCTTCACGCCCACCACTCCCACCTGCCACTCCGGCCGGAGGCGGGGCGAGGTCACGTAGGCCCACACCAGCTCGGGGGGCGCCTTGAGGAGGATGCTCGAGGACCACAAGGCGTCCTTGGGCCCTACGTACACCCGCCGGCGCTCGTGCTCCAGCTTCCAGGCCCGCTCCAGGTCGTGCACCCAGCCGGACACCTCGCCCACGTGCTCGTACTCCTCGCCATGGGACTGCATGCCGAGCGCCTCCGGGTCCAGGGCAGTGGCTGCCAGGCAGGCGTCGGTGAAGAAGGCGTAGGCGCTGAGCCCCAAGCGCTCGCCCACCTTGTTCTTGAGCAGCCGGTGGGCCAGGACGATGTCCGCTCCCACCAGCTCCGCACGGCCCGACACCCGCAGCCTCCCGACGACGCCGTGGTGAGCAACCAGCTTGAGGTCGAGGGAGGGGATGAGGATGCAGGCGTTGCATTCGCAGGTGGAGGACTGGCGGATGGAGAGCAGCCGCCGCCGAAAGGCGAAGTAGCAGCGCTCTACCGTGTCGAGGAGCAGCGAGCCGTCGATCTCCTCGGCCATGGCGTAGACGAAGGCCGCGTCTCCCTCCAGCTTGGCCAGGCGGAAGTTGGGTCGCAGGGCCTTCACCACCGTCCCCAGCAAGTCGGCGAGGACGTCCTGGGCGTGGTCGAGCTCCACACCGGCCAGATAGCCGCTGTAGCCGGAGATGTCGGCGATGAGCAGACAGGCCCGCTCGGGGGTGCCGTTCATGTGCCTCCTCTGTCCCCACGATGCTACCTGTGCGCCGCCCGGTGGCACCGGCGCTCCCGGCGCCCGGCTCCGCTTGGGGGCCCGGCCAGCAAGCCGGCGACCTTCGAGAGCCCGACCCGGTCGGCTCGCCCATGGGGAGGTCGGTCTGGTTGCGCACCTCGCCCCGGGAAGTAGAGCTGGGTAGTGAGGACCGGGCCGGACGGTGGGGAGCCTGGACCCGCACGTGGAGGTGGCGGGTACGGGAACCGTACGCCCCCGGCACCACTGTCTGCAGCCGGTACCGCTCTGGCGGTCAGTGAACTGGTGGCCGCGCAGGCGGTAGCCGTCCTGGTCGTACTCCCCGGCGGCGTCGGCCTGCCAGAAGTCGAGCAATGCCCCCCTGAGCGGCTGACAGTGGGTGGAGAGGACCGAGCCGGACGGCACCAGCCGCAGCCCCTCAGTGCCGGCCTCGAGCAGTGAGGCCCGGCAGGGAGAGTCGGGGAGCAAGAAGGGCCCGGCACCCTGCGGGGGGGGTCGGAATCCCCGTCGTCGCAGGCAGGGGTAGGGGCCAGGGTGGCGCCAGAGCGGGTGGGGGCGGCTGGCGAGCGGCAGTCGGCCAGCGCCACCGCCACGGGCACGGCCAGCCCGGCACGGAGGAAGCGGCGGCGGGTGAAGGGCGTACCGGGTGGATCTTTCATGAGTCTCCTGCAGAGAGGGGCCGAGCCTATGGGTCGAGGAGCGCAACCAGCACTGTGCGCGCCCTCACGAAAAGTGTCACACCCACCACGTATCCTCTGGGCCATGCACTCGAGCACCGAGACCCTCCAAGGGTTGCTGAGCAGAAACGGACAGGGCGGCCTCCGGCTGGGAGAGCCGATCCGACGGGCCTCCTTGACCCTATTCCCGCTGTTCCACTCCGCCTCGGCGGCAGACTACGTCTCCTATGCCGAGGCGGCCGCAGAGGCCACGGTGGCCATCAGTGAAGTTGGGGAGGGTGGGAGCGTGCCGGAGCTGTTGGCCGAGAGCCGCCATCCCCATCCGGTGCTCATCGTCGAGGGCGAGGTTCTGCTGGGGATGAAACAGACCAGGGTGCTGAACACCACCGTGCTGCTGGCAGCCAACTCCACGACGGTCATCCCGGTCTCCTGCGTGGAAGCAGGCCGCTGGTCCCGCCAGACTCGCCTGGCCGGCCGAGACCGCTTCCACCTCTCCCCGGAGGTGCGGGCCCGCAAGGCCCGGTCGGTGCAGCGTTCGGTACGGGCCACCGGCGCCTACAGGAGCGACCAGGCGGAGGTCTGGCACCATGTGAAAGAGCGACTTCGGCGCCACCAGGTCGACTCTCCCACCTCCTCCTATGCGGAGCTGCACGAGGCCAAGCACCAGCTCATCGAGGGGGGGCTGGAGCGCCTCGAGCCCCAGCCCGGACAGACCGGGGTGGTGGCGGTGATCGGGGAGAGCCGGATGGTGCTCGACCTCTTCGATCGGCCCGCCACCCCTGACCCGCTTGTGGGAGGGACTGTTGGGGAGCTACACGGCCGACGCCCTGGTCGCTCCCTCTACCACCGAAGGGAAGGAGGATCGCCGACAGGCGGAATCCTGGCTGGCGGAGTTGGCCGGGAGCGCCATGACCGCCCACGCCACCGTTGGCGTGGGAACGGTGGTGGAGGTGAGCTCTGCAGCCAGCTTCGGCACCGCCCTGGTGGTGGACGAGGCGGTCGTCCACTTGGCCGCCTTCAATCAGGAAGAAGACCAGGCGGGCCGGCTGATGGGGCGGCGCCCCTGGGCGCACGGCGGCTGAACGCCTGCCAGGGGCTCCGCCATCGCCTCCAAGAACCGGACCGGCGTTGGGAGGGATCGGCCTTACTTAGCAGTCGGCCATCTCACCGCTCGAACGCCGCGGGTAGCCTCCTCCCAGCCAGCGGAGCCAGAGCCCGATGAACTGCCAGCTGCGGCGCTGAGAACGACCCCAGTCACAAGTTCTGCTTCCAATGCGGGGGCCGGCTCTCGGCGATCTGTCCGGCCTGTGTCCAGGGCAACCCCCCCATACACGGTTCTGCTCCGTTCATCTGCGACGCGGTGACCGCCTTCTGGGGCACCGTGGTGGCAAAGGAGGACGATGAGCGGGCCGTGCGGGTGGCCCTGGAGTTGGTGGACGTGGTCGCCGAGCTGGGAGCGGAGATCGGGGAGCGGGACTGGGCGGCAACCGGAAGGGACTGGTGGTGGGCGACATGGTCAACACCGCCTCTCGGCTGCAAGCGGTGGCCGGGCCCGGCACCGTGCTGGTGGGGGAGTCCAGTCATCGCCTCACCCAGGAGGCCATCCGGTTCGAGCCGGTCGGCCAGC
>JALYHC010000268.1 GCA_030776765.1 Actinomycetota bacterium
GCAGCCTTCCCCCGCTGCTCCGCCGCACCCGCCATCCCCTTCGCCTGGCTGGGGTGGGGGAGGTGGTGACCAGCAGGCGATCGGCCACGTGGGAGATCTCGAGCTGCCTCACCTTGCCCAGCAGCTCACCGTCGCTCTGTACCCAGGAGGAAGGCTCGGCTTCCACCACCAGCTTCCGGCAGTCGGGCCACACCTGCAGCCCGGGGACCGAGCCCAGGTCGCCTCTCCTCACCATGCGCCATAAGAGGCCGGGCAACCGAAGCAGGTCGAGCCGTTCGATGACCAGCGCCGACAAACCTTCCTCCGGTGCGGGAGTCACCGAGAGGGGGACGTGGCCGAAGTAGGTGTAAGGCCAGTGCACCTGCACCAACACTCCCACCGCCCTGGCCCGGCGTCCCTCGGTCTCCACTCCCAGCATCGGCGGTCGCCGCCGGAAGCGGGACCACAGCACCCATCCGGCGCTGCGAGCGTAGTGCACTCCCCCCAAGCGCAGCTTGCGGAAGGGCTGCTGCTCGGCCTGCTCGACCACCTCGGCGTCGTAGCCCATCCCCACCGCGAAGAGGGCGTGGTCGCTGCGTGTCCCGAGCAGACCGTCGCTCGTCAGGTGCGCCATCGGCACTGTCCTCAAGGGGGGGTGCTCGGCCAGGTACCCGGCCGCCTCCTTGGGCCGGCGGGGCAGCCCCAGGATGCGTACCAGCACGTTGGTGGTGCCGGCCGGGATGATTCCCAGGCCGGTCTTGGTGCCGGCGATGCCGTTGGCGACGTGATGGGCGACCCCATCCCCTCCAAACGCCACCGCCAGCTCGAACCCGCCGGCAGCCGCCTGGGTGGCGATCTCCCGGGCTTGCTCTCGGGTGGTGGGCCATACCACCGTCAGCTCATAGGCCGCCGCCAGGGTGGCTGCCACCTCCCGGTACAAGGCGCCCGTGAACCCGGCGGCAGCCGGGTTGGCGACCAGCAGGAGCCTTGCCACGACCGGAGGTTACTTCCCCCGAGCTCCTGCTTGGGGTGCAGGTACCCTGACTGACAATGATTCGCTGGCCCGACCGCCGCCATGCTGGGGAGGCCCTGTCCGACGAGCTCGCTCATCTGGAGGACGGCGAGCCGCTGGTGCTGGCCATCCCTCGAGGGGGCGTGGAAGTGGCCGCGGTGGTGGCCAATCGGCTGGACGGGGAGCTGGACGTGATCATCGCCCGCAAGCTGGGCGCGCCCTGGAACCAGGAGCTGGCCATCGGGGCGGTCACCGCCGACGGGGTGCCGGTGCTCGACCAGGAGCTGGTCCGCCGTCTGGGGGTCTCCGAGGCCCACGTGGAGGCGGAGATCGCCCGCCAGGCGGCGGAGGTGCAGCGGCGAGAGGAGGCGTACCGGGCAGGGCGGCCGGCCATCGACCCCCGCGGTCGTACGGTGGTGGTGGTGGATGATGGGGTGGCCACGGGAGCCACTGCCCGGGCCGCGCTGGGCTACGTGCGCCGCAGAGGCCCTCGCCGACTGGTCTTCGCGGTCCCCGTGGGGCCGCCCGATACCATTGCCTCTCTGGCGGACGAAGCCGATGAGGTGGTGTGCCCCTCGCAGCCGGCGAGGTTCTACGCGGTGGGAGAGTGGTACGACGACTTTCGCCAGGTGAGCGACCAGGAGGTGATCGAGATGCTGGCCCGCTCCGGAAGCTCGGGGGACTGAGGTGCTGGACACCGCCGTCCCCAGCCATGTCCGAGCCGCCCAGCGGCTGGAAGACGAGCTGATCATCTGGCTGACCACAGTGCGCTCCGACGGCCAGCCGCAGACCTCCCCCGTCTGGTTCGTCTGGGACGGCCAGTCCTTCCTCATCTACAGCCGGCCGTCCACACCCAAGCTGGCCAACATCCAAGGCAACCACCGCGTCTCTCTGAACTTCGACGGCAACGGCACCGGCGGTGACATCGTGATCTTCGAGGGGAGTGCGGCCCGAAGCGACGATCCTCCCGCTAACACCATCCCCGATTACCTGGAGAAGTACCGGGAGAGGATCGAGCGCCTGGGCACCACGCCGCAGGGCTTCGCCGATTCGTATTCGGTCCCCATCCGGGTGGTTCCCACCCGAGTGCGAGCTTGATGAGCTGAGGGAACCCCTCTTGGACCGGTTGTAGGGAGAAGAGCCCCTCCCCACCTTTCTGTTTCAGGAGATGGGCGGCTATCACGGGACGGGGACTCACTGGGGCCGCCCACCCCCGGCCCAGCAAGCGGGGGAGGGGAGAAGACCTCTCAAGGAGAGCCGCCACCCTGCGCGTGTAATTCCCCCTGGACACCACTCTGTGTGGCTGGCATACTCGGAGGTAGGGCGCCTGGGCAACCAAGCCCAGGGGCGAAAATGGGCGGGAGACCGGTGATGGGAGGCCATCGGGCGAACACGGGTGAGTTCGACTCGTCTCCGGCGCCGACTGGTGTCCGGTGACGACTCGAACGCTCACCCGATCGCTTCCCATCCTGTGCGGACTGACCGTGGCAATCACCGCCGCAATTCGGCGATGGTGGGATGGGCCGCTTCGAGGGATCGAGCAGGTGGTTCCCGAGCTTCCGGGAAGCCGCGGTCTCCTGCCCACCAGGGATGGGGTGATCGGTTACCGAGCCCACCTCGGTCCGAGCGGTGCGGCAGTATCCACCCTGGTGCTCGTCCACGGCTGGGGTGGGTCGGCGGACGTCACGTGGTGGGGCGTCCTGCGCCACCTGCAGACACCCTTCGTGGCCATCGACCTGCCGGGTCACGGCAAGAGCCGCATTCAGGGAGCCTTTTCCATTCGTCGAGCAGCCGAGATGGTGGTGGAGCTGGTCGAGGCGCTCGAGGTCCCCAACCCGCTGCTGGTGGGGTACTCCCTGGGGGGTCCGGTGGCCATGGAAGCGGCCCGATCCAGGCCGGGTCTGTTTTGCGGCATGATCGGCCTGGCCACCTCGCTGTACTGGTCCCGCCCCCGCACACGGGCCCTGGCCCGGGCGGGACCCTACGTCTTCGGAGCGCCGGTGTCCTTGGGCAGGGCACTGTACCGAAACCGGGCCCGGGTCCAGCCGGAGCTGGCCCCATTCGCCCGATGGAACCTGTCGGCCCTTCCCGGCCGCCCGGTGTTGGTGGAGGCGTCTACCGAGCTGTGCCGGTTCGACGGGCGTAGCTGGGCGGCCGGGCTCGGCTTGCCGATCATGTGGGCGGTGACAACCCGGGACACGGTGGTCGCTCCTCATCAGCAGCGGGAGAGCGCCCGGCTGCTGGGCGCTTCGGTGATCGAGCTCCAGGCCACTCACTCCTGCTCGCACCTGGCGCCTACCGAGGTAGCGGAGGCCCTCAACCGGCTCCAGGCGGCCCTGCACAGGAGCGTTGGGGGGAACGATGAGGGTCCGGGCGAGCTGGGTGCCTCCCGCCGGTAGCATCACCCCTCCCCTTCTCGCAGAGGTGTCCCGTGCCGATCGTCGAGGCCAGTCACGTTCACAAGGCCTACCGCAGTGGAGAGGTCGAGGTGGTCGCCCTCTACGGGGTGAGCCTGGAGGTGGAGCGCGGGGAGATGGTGGCGGTGGTGGGGCCGTCCGGCTCAGGCAAGACCACCTTACTCAACTGCTTCTCCGGACTGGATGAGATCGACGCCGGGCAGGTGTACATCGACGGCGAGGAGATCCATGCCATGTCCGACCGCCGGCGCACGGCCTACCGGGGCCGATCGATGGGGTTCATCTTCCAGGCCTTCAACCTCATCCCGGTCTTCTCCGCCCTGGAGAACGTGGAGCTGCCGCTGCTGCTCAACGGGGTGGCCGCTGGGGAGGCGCGGCGCCGGGCGGCGGAGACGCTGGAGCGCGTGGGCCTGGCCCACCGCCTGGAGCACAAGCCTGCCGAGCTGTCGGGCGGCGAGCAGCAGCGGGTGGCGGTAGCCCGCGCCCTGACCGGTCAGCCGGCCATCGTGTGGGCCGATGAGCCCACCGGCAACCTGGACACCGACAACGCAGACAAGGTGATGGAGCTGCTCGGCAAGCTGAACGCCGAGGGGCTCACCATCGTGCTGGTTACCCACGACCCCGCCGTCAGCGCCCGGGCGGGGCGCCGGGTGACCATGCGCGACGGCATGATCGTGGACGACCAGCGGGCGTGAACCCGGGGGCGCTTCCTCCCCTGGCAGCCATGGTGGCCCTGGCCGTGCTGCCGGTGGCGGTGATGGCGCTGGTCCGCCCCGTCTTGCGACGGCTGGCGGTCCGCTCGGCGGCTCGCCGCCCCGGAGAGACCACGCTGGTGATCCTCGGCTCGCTGCTGGGGACCGCCATCATCACCGGGTCCTTCATCGTCGGCGACACCCTCGACAATTCCATCCGGGCCGGCGCCTGGACGCAGCTCGGCCCCATCGATGAGACGGTCACCGCCTTCGGAGTGGAGGCCTTGCCGCTGCTGCAGGAGGCGCTGGGGGGCCTGCCCGAGCACCCCGACGTGGACGGGGTGGCCTTCGCCCTGCGGGCCTCGGCCATCGCCGCCGCCCGGCTAGAGGCCGACGACCGGGCTGCCCAACCCAACGTGACCCTGCTGGAGACCGACTTCGACCAGGGCCGTCGCTTTGGGGCAGACCGTACCGCCACCGGGCTGGGGGAGACGTCGACGCCCGGTCAGGGGGAGGTGGCCCTGTCCGAAGACCTCGCCGCCCAGCTGGAGGTGGGGGAAGGGGACGAGGTGACCCTGTTCGCCTACGGCGCCGAGGAGCGCCTGGAGGTGTCGGCGGTGCTGCCCCGACTGGGACTGGCCGGGTTCACCACCGCCCAGACCTCGCAGAGCTTCAACGCCTTCGTTCCGCCGGGGACCATCGCCCGCCTGGCCTCCCAGGCGCCGCCCGACCTGTCGGCGGCGCCTCCGGTCTCCCTGGCGCTGGTCTCCAACAGGGGCGGCGTGATCGAGGGCGCCGACCTGACCGATCAGGTGGTGGAGTTGGTCGCCCGGCGCATCTCGAAGGTGCAGGGGGCGGAGGTCGACCCGACCAAGCAGCAAGTGCTGGAGACCGCCGAGGAGGTGGGCGGCGAGTTCTCCAGCCTGTTTCTTTCCATCGGGGCCTTCGCGGTGATCGCCGGCGTCCTGTTGGTGGTCAACATCTTCGTCATGCTGGCCGAGGAGCGGAAGGGCGAGCTGGGGATGATGCGGGCCATCGGGATGCGCCGGGGGCAGCTGGTCAGGTCCTTCACCATCGAGGGGACTCTCTACGCCCTGGTGGCTTCGCTCGTCGGAGCGCTGCTGGGCATCGGCGTGGGAGCGGCCATCGTACGGGTGGCGTCGGACATCTTCCAGCGGGGAGACGACTTCTCCCTCGAGCTGCGCAACACCGTCACCTGGGCCAGTGTGGCGGGAGGCTTTGCCATCGGCTTGCTCATCTCGCTGGCGACGGTACTGGCCACCAGCTTCCGCATCGGGCAGATCAACATCATCCGGGCCATCCGCGACCTGCCCGAGCCCGTGTCGCGCCGGCCACCGCTTTGGTCCCTGGCTCTGGGAGCCCTGCTCGCCGCGGCCGGGTCGGCCTGGCTGCCGGCCGCCATCTCGGCCGGCGACCCCTACGGCGTCTTGGCGGGCCCCGGCCTGCTCGCCCTGGGACTGGCGCCGCTGTCGGCGCGCCTTCTGCCCCGCCGGCTGGTGGTCACCATTCTGGGAGTGGCCCTGGTCATCTGGGGGATCTACGCCGACACGTTCTTCCCTCAGGTGTTCCAGAACGCCGACACCCCGGTGTTCGTGCTGCAAGGTGTCCTGCTCACCTTCGCCGCCGTGGCGGTGGCCTCCCAGAACCAGGAGCTGGTGGCCGCCCTGGTACGACGGGTGGCCGGGGGTGCCGGCCCCAGGGGCAGGGTGTGGGTGCGGCTGGGGGTGGCCTATCCGCTGGCCAGGCGACTTCGGACCGGCATGACTCTCGGCATGTACGCCCTGGTGGTCTTCACCCTGACCTTCATCTCCATCCTCTCCAACATCTTCGCTCGCCAGGTGGACCGGTTCACCGAGGACGAGTCGGGCGGCTACCACCTGCTGGTGCGCAGCTCCCCGGCCGCCCCCATCCCGGTCGAGCTGCTGGAGGATGCTCCAGGGGTCGAGCATGCCGCCCCGCTTCGCTACGCGGCCTTCAGTGTGGAGTTCAGGTCCGAGGGACGGGAGGAGTTCGACTTCTGGGCGCTCTCGGGCTTCGGCGCCTCGTTCCTGGACGCCCGGCCCCCCGACCTGGGGGAGTGGCTTCCGGAGTACCCGGACCAGCGGAGCGTGTGGCAGGCCGTCCTGCGGGACCCGCGCCTCGTGATCATCGATGCCTTCTTCCTGCAGACGGGGGCCGGACCGGCCGTCGATAAGGTGGAGGTGGGAGATCGCGTGCAGGTGCGGGACCCGCTGACCGGGAGGGTGTTGGCGCGCCGGGTGGTGGCACAGACCC
>JALYHC010000269.1 GCA_030776765.1 Actinomycetota bacterium
CTCCGGGATTGAGCGGGTGGACAGTGCCGGGAAGCACCTCGACGTGCGTCTGCCGATCACCCTGGCGCGGGGGAAGCATTACTTCCTGGAGGGCAAACGCCTGGAGGGCAAGTGCCAAGGAAGCTACCAAGTCCACAACACCTTGGTGGCGCCGCGTGGGGTGGTCGAGAGCATCGGGGGTTGGGACGAGCAGCTGCGGGGGACCGAGCACGACGACTTCTTCCTGCGCCTCAACGCCGTGTGCTCCATTCAGGGGATGCCGCAGGTGACCTACCGTATGACCGTCCACACCGGGGCCCGACTGTCGGAGATGCTCCTAGCGCGGGCAGAAGCCATGCGATACACGCTCGAGAAGCACCGGGAGGTCTTTGTCTTGCATCGCCGGCGCCGCGCCCTGTACCTGTCCGCCATGGGCATCACGTACCTGCGGGCGGGAAGCTGGGCATCGGCGGTCAGGGCCACCAGCCATGCGGTCCTGCTCGACCCACTGCATCCGCGGACCCTGCTGTGGTGGGTAGCCAGCCTGTCGGGGCCACGGGTGCTCGAGATGGTGCGGAGGCTTTCTCCTAGGCTTTTAGACAGGTTTCGGGGGTCGAGTACCCCGGGCCTGAGGGGGAAGGAAGAGCTTCAGGGGTAGAAGACGCGTTCTCGGATACTTCCCCGCACTCGCCCCCACTGAAAGGCCACCCTCTTCACCCACCTACCCCGCCGGCTGGGGGAGAGCAGCAGGTCGGGGAGGTGGAGCAAGGCCCAGCCCCACACCCTGAGCCCGGTCCGGCTGTTGCGGGGCACACCTCGGCTCCGGTAGGTCTTATAGAGGCGGGGCTCGCTGAGCGCATAGCGGTAGATCTGGCGGGCGAAACCGCGAAGATCCGAGCGGTAGCGGTAATGGACGAGGGCGTCCGGGGCGTAGCACAAGCGGAAGGAGGCCAGTTGAGCACGCCAGCAGAGGTCGATGTCCTCTCCGCCCATGAAGAAGTCCTCGCTCCAGCCTCCCAGCTCGTCGAAGACGTCCGCCCACATCCCCAGGTTGGCCCCCACCGCGTAGGGCAGGAAACCCATGGCCGTGGGAAGCCCCCGTGAGGCCCGTGGGGGGCGCCAGTGGAGGGTGACGGCATCGTTGAGCATCTCGGTGTCCAGATGCCCACCTACCAGATCGCATTCAGGCGCCGCCTTTGCCACCGCCGCCAGCCAAACGGGGCCGACGATATCGTCCTGGTGACAGAAGACAATGAAATCGCCCCTGGCCGACGCCGCTCCCATGTTGCAGGTGTGGCTGACCCCCTTTCGTTCGGGGACGTCGATCACGCGCACCTCTGGGAGCTTGGGCTCCCAACTTTGGACGATATGGAGCGTGTCGTCTGTGGAGCCATTGTCGGCGACCACCAGCTCCCATGGCCCCTCGTAGGTCTGCGACGAGAGAGCTTCCAGCTGGGCCTCGATCGTCGCTGCGCCGTTGAATGTCGGCATGACCACGCTGATCAGCTCGGGTGGATGCCGCCTCCCCGCTCGGCTCGTTGCACGGGCGGCACCCATCCTCCAGGGCTCCTCTGGCACGTGGCTCCCCACAGGATGCATCGTACCAGTGTGACCACTATTCGTGGCACAGCTTCTGTGAAACCAACTTCCAGCCGAGCAGGTTTACGCTGCTCCCATGTCCGACAGCACTCTGGATGTCCTCCTCGAGCCGGGGTTTCTCACCGGATTGCGCTTCGGGTTCCTGGCGGTAGCGACCCTGTGGCTGGCAGGGCTCGGCTGGCAAAGATGGCGAGGAAGACCGGTACCTGGGGCCGGCCTTCTCCTCAGCGGGGCCGCCCTGCTGGCGCTCCCGCTGGAGCGACTGGTGCCCGTCTCCCTTTTGCTCGCCCTGGCGGTCTTGGCGCTGGGGGGCGCGGTGTGGTCTCTCCTGCCGCCCGTGCCTCTGATCGGCCTGGTCATGGCCGCCCCAGGCGCCTGGTTGGTGGCTTTCCAGCCCGATATGGGCACTCGCTGGATGCGCTGGTTCCTCTTCGGGGCAATCGTGGTCGCCGCCCCACTTGTCGCCGATTTCCAGCGGCGCCATGGAGACC
Source organism: Actinomycetota bacterium (assembly GCA_030776765.1). GTDB lineage: Bacteria > Actinomycetota > Acidimicrobiia > Spongiisociales > JALYHC01 > JALYHC01. The sequence goes on from JALYHC010000269.1 coordinate 2,070, forward strand.
GGGCCCTTGGATCCCCCCTGCTGGCACTCTCGGTGGTGGGTATCTTCTTCACGGTCCCCGATACGGAGGAGGCGGCCGTCCTTCTGGGAGCGGCGCTGCCCTTCACCCTCCTCGCTTGGCCCCGCCCGGTGGCATCGTTGGGAAGCGCCGGGTCGTTTGCAGTGGTAGGGCTACTGGCATGGGTCATTGCCCTGGGAGGCCAAGCCAGGCCGGGGGCACTGGTGGGGGCAGTCGCCTCGCTGGGGTTGCTGGTGGCCGAGCCAGCGGGGAGGTGGCTGGCCGGAAAGCGCCACTCCCTCCTCGACTCACTGGGCCCGGGTGTGGAGGGAGCCCTGGTGGTGGGCTCCGCCCAGCTGGTGCTGGTGTTCCTGACCGCCCGTGTGGCGGGTGCTCAGGAGGGGATGTGGGAGGCCTCCCTGATCGCCGGTCCGCTCCTCATCATCAGTGCCATCCTTACCGTCGGTTTGCAAGGAGAAACTGTGCAATCGGCCGGCTGAGAAGGCTTCCCTTATTCGCCCAGGTAGTAGGATGTCACTCATGGAGGCGTTGGGCCGCACCATCACATCCAAGCGAGCTCTCCTGGCGCTTCGTCACCCATTGGAGCACAGCGGCAAGAAGATCTTCTTCATGCACGTGCCCAAGTGCGGTGGCACGTCCATCGATCAGGCGCTGAGGGTGTGTTTTG
>JALYHC010000270.1 GCA_030776765.1 Actinomycetota bacterium
CGGTCTGGTCCCACAACGGGGGTATCTGTACTGGTGAGACCTACAAAAACGTGGTCAAGCTGACATTCTTCAAGGGTGCTGCTTTGAACGATCCTTCAGGTCTATTCAACTCCAGCCTTGACGGGAAGATCAGGCGTGCCATCGATATCAAAGAAAATGACAAGATTAACGAAGGTGCACTGAAGAAGCTCATCCGTGAAGCTGTGGCGCTGAATCTAACGAGCAAGAAACGTTCCGCTTGAGCGTCTACGTCCTCGACGAGCCGACCACCGGCTCTCGACCACCAGTCGACGGATCGACTACGTCTTCGTGCGCTGCGGTGACCAGGGACCTACCCTCGGCATCTCTGGCTGCGCCCTCGTCTTCGCCGAGCCGAGAGACGGCGTCTGGGCGAGTGACCATTTCGGTGTGGTGGCGGACCTGGCAGTTCCGCGCCCTTGACGGGTAGCGTGGGAGCCGTGCGAATCCGCCGTCGCCGACGCTACCCAGAGGCCGCCTGCTCCTTCTGCAAGAGGCGGAGAGATCAGGTTGCGAAGCTCATCGCCGGTCCCGGGGTCTGGATCTGCGATAAGTGCATCCGGCTCTGTAACGACATCCTCGAGAAGGACCGCATCCCCACCTAGCCCGGCATGCCGTCGTGCAGGAGGGGCTCAGCCTCGCCGCAGCCGTCTCTACCCACTCGTCCTGGGGACTGTCACCGCCCCCCCGCTCGCCGACCCGACCAGGGCTGAGTACTTGGCGAAGACGCCGCCAGCGTATTTGGCCGGGGGAGGGGCCCAGTCTTGCAGGCGCTCGGCCAGGTCGACGTCTTCCGCCTCGATGGTTCGGGTGCCGACATCGATGCTGATGACGTCTCCATCGCGCACGCCCGCAATCGGCCCGCCCATGGCTGCTTCCGGCGCCACGTGGCCGATCATGAAGCCGTTGGTGGCGCCGCTGAAGCGGCCATCGGTGACCAGGGCGACCGAGTCGCCCAAGCCTTCCCCGACGATTGCCGCCGTCACGGTCAGCATCTCGCGCATCCCCGGTCCCCCCCGGGGGCCCTCGTAGCGGATGACCACCACGTCTCCCGGCTTGATCCTCCCCTCGATGACCGCCGCATAGGCGTCCTCCTCCCGGTCGAAGACCCGCGCCGGCCCCCGGTGGGAGGTGAGGGTGTGGGCGGTGATCTTGACCACCGAACCCTCCGGGGCCAGGTTGCCCTCGAGGACTACCAGGCCGCCCTCCTCCCGGAGAGGTCGGTCCAGGGGCACCACCACCTCCTGGCCGGGCGTCTCGGCCACCTCGGCCACCTCCTCGGCAAGGGTACGGCCGGTAACGGTCATGGCCGAACCGTCCACGTGCCCGCCTTGGATGAGCCGCCTGGTAAGCAAGGCGATGCCGCCGGCCGCGTGCAGGTCGGCTGCCGCAAAGCGACCTCCGGGCAGCAGATCGCACAGCAGCGGGGTGCGACGGCTGATCCTGTCGATGTCGCCCAGCGTCAGCTCCACCCCCACCTCGGCGGCCAAGGCCAGCAGGTGCAGGACGGCGTTGGTCGAGCCACCGCTGGCCGCCACCGCCGCCACCGCGTTCTCGAACGCCGGACGGGTGAGGACCTGTCGAGGACGGAGGTCGTTGACCAGCACCTGCATCAGCGTCTCCCCGGCCCGTTCTGCCGCCCGGCCCTTGGCGGCATCCACGGCCGGTATCGAGTTGAAGCCGACCGGCGAGAGGCCGATCACCTCCATCACCATCGACATGGTGTTGGCGGTGAATTGCCCGCCACAGGCGCCGGCTCCCGGGCAGGCGACCAGCTCCATCTCGTGCAGGTCCTCTTCGCTCAAGATCCCCGCCGCCACCGAGCCGATGGCCTCGAAGACCTCGCCAATGGCCAGGTCACGTCCGCGGAAGCGGCCGGGGAGGATGGAGCCGCTGTAGAGGATGATGCCGGGGCGGTCGAGCCGAGCCAGCGCCATGGCTGCGGCCGGCACCGTCTTGTCGCAGCCAACGATGCAGGCCAGGGCGTCGAACATGTGCCCCCGGGCAACCAGCTCGATCGAATCACAGATCACCTCGCGGCTGACCAGGGAGGTCTTCATGCCCTCCGTTCCCATGGTCACCCCGTCGGCGATGGCGATCGTGTTGTACTCCATGGGGGTGCCGCCGGCCTGGCGGACGCCCACCTTTACGCGCTCGGCCAACTCACGGTGGTTGAGGTTGCAGGGCATCGTCTCGATCCAGGCGTGCGAGACGCCCACGATGGGCTTGCGGAGGTCCTCTTCCGAGAAGCCGGTGCCGTACAGGTAGGCCCTGGCCGCCGCCCGGCTGCGACCCTCGTACAGGACGCGGCTGGGCAGCTCAAGCAGGGTAGGGGCGCCCATCGATCCTCACCTCCCGTTCTGGTAGATGCGGGCCAGCGGCCCCCGTCCACAACGACGATCGTACCCACCCACTGCATGGGCTGGCGAGCCACCACCGGCTGGCCGCCGCCTTCCCGGACGCCTTCGTGCCCAACAGCGCCGGGACTCGGAGCTGGTTCACCGGGGCGTGAGACCACCAACC
>JALYHC010000271.1 GCA_030776765.1 Actinomycetota bacterium
GTGCGGCGCACCACCCGGGCAGCGGTGTAGCGGTCGACTCCGACGGTGAAGTCGAGGCTCACCCGCGCCTCCACCTTGCCCTGGGTGATCACCGGGGCGACCAGGTTCTGGTTGTCGTAGCGGGGCACCGACCCGTAGAGGGCAAAGCCGATGCCGTCGAGGACGCTGGTCTTGCCGGACCCCGTCCCCCCGGTCAGGGCGAACAGGTCCACCTCCTCGAAATCGATCTCGGCCGGCTCCCGGAAGGCGGTGAAGCCCTCCAGCCTGAGTCGCAGCGGCCTCACGACGCCTCGTCGAGCAGCTCGTCGAAGAGGGCCACCAGCCGCTCGTCGAGGGCGTCGCGCTCGGCCAGGTACTCGGAAAAGAGCTCCCGCGGGGGGCGGTCCAGGCCCGACCGGCGCGGTCCCTTCGGCACCTGGCCCCGCTCCGATGCCGCCACCACCACGTCCACCGCCTCGGGAAACATCTCCCGCACCTGCTCCCCCAGGCCCGGCCGAGGCTGCTGGTGAACGACCACCTTCAGGTAGTCGTCGCCGGTGGTGCCGGCGAGGTCCTGCAGGTGCTGCAGGCTGCCGGAGATGGTGCGCAAGCGCCGGCCTGCCCGAAGCGGCAGGGCGCGCACCTCGGCAGGCTTGCCGGCCGAGGCCTCCACCAGCAGCACCGACTTGTGGTCCTCGACCTCCCCGAAGTCGAGCTGGAGGGGAGAACCGCTGTACCAGATGGGGCAGGATCCGGGGATGCGCTGCCGGCGGTGCAGGTGGCCGAGCGCCACGTAGTGGATGGGCCCGCTGAAGGCCGAGGCCGGCACCTGGTAGTCGAAGATGGTGTGGGCAGAGCGCTCCCCGCCGCCCGACCGCCCCCCGGCCACCGTGGTATGCGACACCACCAGGTTGACCGTGTCGGCCCCAAAGCCGCCGGTGAGCTCGCCGAGGATGAGCCTCACGCGCCCGGCGTACTTCTGGGCGTGCTGGTCGGGGTCGAGCCCCATGAGGTCGTCGGCCCTGACCACGTAGCGCTGGCTCAGAAAGGGCAGCAGGGCCAGCTGGGCCGTCTCGCCCGAGCGGGTGTCCACCTTGACCACCCCACCCTCGTCTGCCCGCTTGAGGAAGGAAGCCACCACCACTCTGCCCAGGTCGAGGAGGGGGGCCACGGCCTGCAGCCGGCGAGGGTTGTCGTGGTTGCCGGCCACCACCACCACCTGGGCCCCTGTCTCGGCCAGATCCAGCAGGGCCCGGTAGACGATGCCCTCGGCCTCCGGGGAAGGCGCCGCCGAGTCGAAGAGGTCGCCCGCCACCAGCACCAGGTCCACCTGCTCGCCCTCGGCCGTCTCGGCCATCTCCTCCAGCACCGCTCGGTGCTCCTCGGCCCGGCTCCGGCCTCGCAGCGTCTTGCCCACGTGCCAGTCGGCGGTATGGAGGATCTTCACGAGGGCAGCCCGGCGAAGGGGTCCTCGGGGTGCTCCCCGCCGAAGGACAGCGGATCGGCTTCGGCAGCCCGGGTGGCCCAGGCCGGGAACGGGAACTCGACCGGGAGGGGGACGGGCAGCTCGGGCTGGCTGACGATCATGGTGCCCGGCTTGAGGATGGTGGAGCGCTGTCGCTGCAGGACCGGGAGGAACCCGTACTCCTCCCGGACGGCCTCGGCGCTGTCCAGCCGGCCCACCACCCGAATGGACGAGTTGGCGATGATGCGCCGCTCCACCTCGCTGGCCGTCTGCTGGGCTCCGATGAGGATCACACCGAGGGATCGCCCCCGCTCGGCAACGTCGAGGAGGATCTCCTTGATGGGACTGGAACCCTCCCGGGGGGCGTACTTGTTGAGCTCGTCCAGCACGAGGAAGAGGAGCTCGTCCCCGCCGCCGGCCCGCTCTTTGTCCTCGAAGGCCTTGCGGATCACCACCCCTACCACGAAGCGCTTGGCGCGGTCGTTGAGGTTGTGCAGGTCCACCACCGTCACCCGGCGCTGCAGGTCGATTCGGTGCCTGTCGGGGTGGGCCACGTCGGCCCGCACCAGGCGCTCGAGATGGCGCACCGAGCCGAAGAGGCGGCGGACGAAGGCGTTGATGGTGCCCATGCCCATGGCCGGGCCCGCCCAGTCGTACCGCTGGTGGTCGTCCTGCACCTTGTGGGAGACCAGGTCCACCAGCTGGCGGAAGGTGCGCACCTCCTGACCCTCGATGCTCACCCCACCGTCGTCGAGGGGCTCCGCTCCGCGCAGCCTCGCCATGACGTTGTGGACCACCATCGGGTACTGCTGCCGGTCGTCTTCCGCATCGGCGAACAGGAACTGCAAGAGGTCGTCGTGGCAGAACTCGGCCAGGGTCCAAAAGAAGGAGGTGACCCCCTCCAAGCGGGCGGAGACGTCGGGGACCGCGCTGGCGGCGCCCGGCCGGGGCGGTGCGTAGACCTGCACGCTGGTGAAGGGCTCGGCGGGCAGGCCCAGGCTCACGTAGCGATCGGCCTGCTCCTTGTCGAGGGCCAGGTTGGCGTGGTCCAAGAAGAGCAGGTCCTCGCTCTTCACGTTGAAGATCAGCGCCTTGGTGTTGAGGGCCCGGGGGCCCAAGACACCAGAGGTGAACAGGCTGTGCAGTAGGAAGGTTGCGTAGGTGGTCTTGGTGGCCACTCCGGAGACGCCGCTGATGTTGACGTGGGCGCCGCGGGTGCCGTCGATGAACTCCAGGTTGATGTAGAGCGGCTCCTCATCCCGGCTGAGGCCGGCCGGCAGCCTCTGGGCCATGCCGTCGAAGAACAGTGCCTCGTCCCGCTCCGCGCCCTCTGCCCGCCGCACCTCCTGCCCGGGCAGCGGAGGCACGAACAGCTCCGGCTCGAAGCGGGTGGCCGTGACTCGGGCCGCCTCGCTCACCTCCGCCGGCAGGACGCCATCCTGGATGAGGAACACGTCGCTTTGGAAGCGGGCCCCCTCGTGGCGAGCCCGCACCTGGGTCACCACGCCGTAGATCTTCACCGAGCCCCGTCCCGGGGGGGTGCGCTCGAGGGCCACCACATCGTCCAGTTGGAGGAAGCGCTCCGGCGCCACCGCCACCCAGAACTCCAGCGGAGTGGAGTCCTCGGTGCCGATCACCCTGCCTACCGTGACCTGGCCTTCGAGTTCCACGCATTCCCCCCGGCAGAGCTCGCTTCCCCTTCTACCGGCGCGGATGGTAACCCTCGGCACCGACAGATCCGGGTCTTTGCCGCCCTACCGCCTGGGCACCAGGCGGAATACCTGCCCCTCGGCCACCGTCAGGTACAGCTCTCCTCCACTGCCCCTCCCCAGGGACAGGATGCTGCCCACCCGCCCCAGGTCCTCGGTCCAGTCCCGCTGGTCCACCGCCTGCCCGTCTCGGAAGCGGAAGCTTCGCACCCATCCCCCGCAGAGGTCGCCATAGAAGTAGTGGCCCACCAGCTCCGGGATGGCCCGTCCCCGGTAGACGAAGCCCCCGATCACCGCGCAGCCGTCCTCCGGGATCGGGTACTCGAGAACCGGCAGCACCAGGCCCCAGGTGCCGCAGCCCTCCTCTTGGAAGCAGTGGGCACCCTCCATGATCGGCCAGCCGTAGTTGAGGCCTGCCCGGTCGGCCCTCACCACGTTGACCTCCTCCCAGGAGCTCTGGCCCACGTCGGCGATGTAGAGCAGCCCTTGATCGAACGAGAATCGCCAGGGGTTGCGCAGGCCATAGGCCCACACCTCGGGAGCTCCGCCTCCATCGACGAAGGGGTTGTCTGGCGGGATGGCGTAGGGCTGGGCGGCGTCCACGTCCAGCCGGAGCACCGTGGCAAGCAGGGTATCGGGGCGCTGGCCGTTGCCGAAG
>JALYHC010000272.1 GCA_030776765.1 Actinomycetota bacterium
CCCCCCCCCCCCCCCCCCCCCCCCCCCCCCCCCCCCCCCCCCCCCCCCCCCCTTGACCGGTCTGGCGGCCTCGCCGGGGATCGCCTTCGGGGAGGCCCGCCGCTTCCGCCCGCCGGCGATCGAGGTACCGACCTATCGAGCCTCGGATCCACACGCCGAGTGGGAGGCCCTGCAGGTGAGCCTCGAGGAGGTGCAGGAAGAGATCGGCGTCACTCGGGAGGCGGTGCGAGCGAGGGCGGGCGATTACCAGGCGGCCATCTTCGACGCCCACCTCCTCTTCCTGGGGGACGAGCAGCTGCTGGCGCCTGCCCACCGCTTGGTCTACGAGGAAGGCCTCAATGCGGCGGCCGCATGGGAGCAGGCGGTGCAAAGCGTGGTAGAGGATTACCAGGCTCTCGACGACGAGTACTTGCAGGCTCGGGCCCAAGACCTGCAAGGCGTTTCACGGCAGGTGCTCCTTCGGCTGCTCGACGAGGAGGCAGGCCCGCCGGACCTTCGCTCGCCGGGAATCCTCGTGGCTCCCGACCTGACGCCGGCGGAGACGGTGGGCCTGGATGCCGAGCTGGTGCAGGGGATCGCCACTGCGCACGGGAGCCCAACTTCCCACAGCGCCATCCTGGCCCGCTCCCTGGGAGTGCCGGCGGTGGTGGGACTCGGCCAGCAACTACTCGAGCTTCCCCAAGGGACTCCGCTGGTGCTCGACGGCGATGAAGGCGTCCTCCACCCCACCCCATCCGCTGAGCTTCGGGCCGAGTACCAGGAGCGGGCCCGCCTCGTCGAGGAGAGGCGGTCGGCGGTGCGAGCCGCCGCTCACCGCCCGGCGGTGACGCGGGACGGCCGCCGGGTGGAGGTGGCCGCCAACCTCGGCTCAACCGAGGAGGTGGGAGAAGCCCTGGCCCAGGGCGCAGAGGGTGTGGGGCTGCTGAGAACCGAGTTCCTGTTCCTCGATCGCGATTCGATGCCCAGCGAGGAGGAGCAGTACCAGGCCTACCTGGCCGTCGCCGAGGCCTTGGGGGGGCGACCGTTCATCCTGCGCACGCTGGACGTGGGTGGCGACAAGCCCCTTCCCCACCTGGGCCAGGGCGAGGAGGCCAACCCCTTCCTCGGCAGGCGCGGCATCAGGCTGAGCCTGGCCGCCCCGGAGGCCTTCCGGTTGCAGATCCGGGCGGCGCTGCGGGTGGCGGCCCGGCACCGGCTGAAGGTCATGTTCCCCATGGTGTCCACCCTTCGAGAGCTGCGGTCGGCGAAGGAGCTGGTGGAGCGATCGCGAGAGGAGCTGGATGAGCGGGCGCCCAGTCCCCTGGAGGTGGGGGTGATGGTGGAGGTCCCCAGCCTGGCGCTCATGGCCGACCGCTTCGCCCACGAGGTGGACTTCTTCTCGCTGGGGACCAACGACCTCACCCAGTACGTGATGGCCGCCGAGCGCGGGAACTCCCGGGTGGCCGAGCTGGCCGACCACCTGCACCCTGCGGTGCTACGCCTGATCAGAAGAGTGGTAGAGGCTGCCGAGGCGGCCGGCAAGTGGGTGGGAGTGTGTGGCGAGATGGCCGCCGACCGGTCTGCGGTGCCGCTGCTGGTCGGCTTGGGGATCAGCGAGCTCAGCATGGCTCCGCAAGCGATCCCCTTCGTGAAGGAGAAAGTGCGGGAGTTGAGCTTCGCCGAAGCCGGCCGGCTGTCGGAGAAGGCCTTGGGGATGGAGTCTGCCGAGGCGGTACGGGAACTCCTGGGTTGATCCATGCACTGGTAGCCACCACGGCGATGGCCCTCCGAGGTCCCGCTGAGAGAGCAGTGCTCCGAGCTGTGTAGCTGAGCGCTGTGCCACAGCATGCTGGTCATTGGCTCCACCCTGCAGGGGGCGGGATTCCCGGCTGAGTCGGGGAGAGCGCCTCCGCCAGCGGCCCCTCCACCTCCAGCCCATAGGACGCCGCCAGCAGCTCCACGGGATGGACGGCCTCCACGCCGGTCCCGTGGGTGATCTGCCAGCGACAGGTCTCGCTGTCGCAGACCGCCACCGGCCCACCCACCCGGCGCACGAAGTCGAAGACCGGGCGGCCCACGTCCATTGCCACCTGATACTTCTCCCGCTTGTACCCGTAGGTGCCGGCGATGCCGCAGCAGCGGGCGGGGCTCTCCATGACCTCCAGCTCGGGTACGAGGCTCATCAGCTCCAGGGCCGGGCTCCCCAGGCGATGAGCGCGGTACTGGCAGGGCTGGTGGTAGGCGAGGCGGAGCGGAAGCGGCCGCAGGTCGGTGCGCAGCTCACCCCGCTCCAGGGCCTCCAACAGGAACTCGTTGAGGTCGAAGGTGGAGGCGGCCAGCAGGCTGGCCTCCTCGCCTCGCTCGTCGAGGAGCTCGAGGGCCTCCTCCTTCAAGCACAGCGTGCAGCTGGTGGAGGTGCCGACGATGGGATATCCCTGCCGGGCGTAGCCTCCCAGCTTGCGCAGGTTGCCGTGGTAGTAGCGGCGAGCGGCGGGGAACTCACCGTTGGAGAGCAGCGGGAGGCCGCAGCAGTTCTGCCGAGGGACCAGCACCTCGAACCCGTTCGCCTCCAACACCCGCACCGCCGCCCGGCCCACCCGGGTCTCGTAGTACTCGGTGGAGCAGCCGTGGAAGTAGACCACCCGACCCTTGGTGGGGGGAGGTTTGGCCCGCCTGCGGAACCAGGTGGTGAAGCGCTCCCCGGCGTAGCGGGGCATGGGTGCCTGGCGGTGGATGCCCAGCGTGAGATGGGCACCCCAGCGGGCCCATGAGTTGGAGAAGAGGGCGTTGATGGGCCGGGCAAGGGGATGGCCCAGCCTGCCCAGCAGCTCAGGCCGGGCGAGCAGGTTGTTGAGCAGGCGCTGGCGAGGCGAGAACGTGCCGCTCTCCACCATCCTCGCCCGGGCGCGGGCGTTGATCTCGGCGATCCTCACCCCGGTGGGGCACACCATGTTGCACACCCGGCAGCCGCTGCAGTAATCGACCGAGTGGTCCGGGGAAGGCTGGTCGGGCCGCCGGAAGCGCCCCGCCTGGGGCCCCTCGTACTTCGGTCCCGGGAAGAGGTCGGTGACCGGCGAGACGGGGCAGGCGGTGACGCAGATGTTGCACTTGATGCAGCGGTCCAGGGTGGCCTCGACCGGGACCGGCGCCCCTGCAGCCTTCATTCCCCCGCCGCCGCTTCCTGGCCGGCCGCGTAGCCGGTGGCCAGCGCCACCCCTTCCAGGGAGCGCTCTCGCAGCACCTCGGCGCCGGCAAGAGAGCCCCCGGCGGCGAACAGGTTGCGGTAGGCCGCCCGCCCCTGGTCGTCCAGTGGCCGCAGACGGGCATCGACGCGCAGGCCGGCCCGGTAGACGGCGTGGCCGCGAGGGTCGAGGAAATCGCCGTGGAACCAGTGCCGGCGGTCGCTGGGCCCGGCCACCGGCAGGCGGAAGAGCTTCTCCGCCAGCGAACCGTCGTGGCCGGCGTGGATGCCTCCCCCCAGGATGCCCCCGGTGGCCAGCACGAAGGCCGATGCCCGCTGCGACCGCCACCGGGCGGCGGCCTCTGTGAGCACCGCCCTTACCCGCCCGTCCTCGGTGGTGGCGGAGAGGGCGTCCATGCCCTCGAAGACCGATCCTCCTGCCTCCTGGATGGCCTCCACCAGCAGGCGGTGGAGGCGCATCCCCGGGATGGAGGGCGGCAGGGTGGGGATCTCGAAGACCGGACGCCCCAGCCTGGCCTCCAGGTCCTGCTGCACCATCACCGGCTCGTCCATCCCCAGCACCGCCGGGAAGCCCACCCGCTCGGCGCGGCCCAGCTTGGGCCGTACGGCCGTGGCCACCTCCTCCCGGAAGTCGGGCTGCTCGAAGAGGCCGGCCAGGATGGTGTTGGTGAGGAAGCGCCGACGCACCAGGCGGGCCAGCCCCAGCACGACTGGACGAGATGGCATCCCCTGCGAGCTCAAGTTGGCCGCCACCACTGTGGGGTAGAAGCCGTCGAGTTGCTCGAAGCCAACCACCAGTGCCGAGTCGGGGCGCCGCAGGTCCCCGGCCGTCATGGTCTGGGGAGCCAGGCAGGTGGGACGGGGCGCCCCCGCCCCAGAGGGGAGCAGCCAGTTGCGCTCCAGCGAGCCGACCAGGGGGTAGCCGCCTTCGGCGCACAGGGAGCGCAGGGCCTCGACCGCCTCGCCCACCCGCTCGGTGCCCACCATTGCGTAGGGATGCCCCGGAACCTCTTCGATCAGCCGGGCTACCGCCTGGAGCGGTGCGGACACCGGCTGGTGGGCACTCGGGGGGTGGTAGCCGAGGACGTCGATGCACCCGGCGTGCCAGTAGAGGGAGCCCCATCCCTTGCTCACCAGTCGCGCCCCGGCTCCCCGTCGGGCGGCCTGCCAGGCGGCCACCAGCCCGGCCGGTCCGGCGCCGATCACCAGCACGTCAGTCGTCAGGAGCGGCCTCCACCGTCTCGTACATGGTCGGGCCCAGCGGCGAGGAGGCGGGCCCGGGGAGACGGTCGGCGTGGAGCACGCCCAGGTAGATCAGCTCGTCGAGGCGCTCCTGCTGAAGCTGCTCGCCCCACAGGACGGAAAGCAGGCCCTTCCAGCGTTCCTGCAGGAAGTCGCGCAACGCCACGTTGACCTCTTCTATGGGCGGCTGACGCAGCTGGTGGAGCAGGCCGGCCACTCGGTAGGTGCAAAAGCCCCCCTGGCAGGGGCCCATCCCCAAGCGGACGTCCCGTCGGACATCGTCGATGGTCTGAGCGCCGCCGCTCGTGAGGGAGCGCTCCACGTCCTGGCGAGTGGCCAGCTCGCATTCGCACACCAGCGACCCATACGACTCGTCGGCCTCTACCCGGGCCAGGCGGGCGCCCAGCCAGTGCCCCCTCCCGGCCGTCGGGGTTGGCTCCGGCAGCGGCTCCAGATGGGTGCGGCACTCCCGCTCCACGCCCAGCTTCTCGCAGGCTCGGTCCACGGTCACCTGGGCCATCTGCCGGTAGGTGGTCCACTTCCCGCCGGTGATGGTGAGCAAGCCCGGCAGGCCGTCGCGGGTCTCGTGGTCCAGCAGGGCGTAGGACCTGGTGACGTCGCGGCTGTCGACCTCGCCGCCGGTCTCCTGGTAGAGGGGGCGCACTCCGGCCCAGGCCCGCAGCACCCTCAGCTGTTGGAAGCCGGGCACCAGCTTCTCCCCCTCGTCCAGCATCAACCGGACCTCCCAGGGCTCGATGGCGAAGTGCTCCGGGTCCTGCACCTTCTCGTCGGTGGTCCCCATCACCGCCACCGTCTGGATGGGGACCAGGATGTCCCCGTCGGACGGCATCTTGCAGCGGTTGATGACCCGGTTCACCACCCGATGGTTGACCGCCACCATCGTTCCCTTGCCGGGGATGATCTCCACCTGCACGCCGGCGGTGGCCGCCACCTTGCCGGCCCAGGCACCGGAGGCGTTCACCACCAGGTCGGCGCCGATCAGCACCTCCTCGTCGGCCACCAGGTCGTGGCAGCTGGCCCCCACGACTCGGTCGCCCTCCCGCAGCAGCTCCCGCACCTCGTGGTAGTTCCACACCCGGGCTCCATGCTGTCGGGCCGACTCGGCGTCGGACTCGGTGGCCAGGAAGGAGTCGGCGGCCGCGTCGGGGACCCAGAAGCAGGTCGAGATCTGCGGGTTGAGGCGGGGCTCTTCGGCCAGCATCTCTTTCGGGGTGAGCTCCTCCACGGGGATGCCGGCCTGACGGCAGCCCTCCAAGAACTTTGGGGCGTAATCGGGGTCGTCCCAGGGAGTGACCACGAAGAGGCCCCCGGTGTCCTCGATGCAATGGGGCATGATGCGGCGCAGGATGAGGTTCTCCTCCATGCACTCCACCGCCGCCTGCGGGTCTTTCACCACGTAGCGCCCCCCGCTGTGCAGCAACCCGTGGTAGCGCCCGGTGGTGCCGTGGGTGAGGTCGCGCTTTTCCACCAGGAGGGCGTCGAAGCCGCGCATGGCCAGGTCCCGGATGATCCCGGCGCCGGTGGCCCCGCCGCCCACCACCAGCACCTCGGTCTGTACCCGCCGCACGGGGTCAATGTACCCCTTGCGGAAGAGGGCCAAGGAGGTGAGTCACTGGGGGGCTTGCCCATCCCCCGAACCCCTTTGGGCCGCGCAAGCGGGGGAGGGAGAAGAGCTAGCGGGCCGTCCAGCCCATGTCCATCGTCACCGGGACCCCGGTGAAGGCGCGCCCGGCGGGTGTCAGGAGGAACGCCACCACCTCGGCCACCTGCTCGGGCTCGACGAGCAGCTTGCGGGCGTGTGGGGCCAGGATCACCTCCTCCAGCACCCGCTCCTCCTGCATGCCGTGGGCCTCCGCCTGGGAGGAGATCTGGGACTCGACCATCGGGGTGCGCACGTAGCCCGGGCAGACCGCCGTGGCACTGATCCCGTGCTGCGCCCCCTCCAGGGCCAGCACCTTGACCAGGCCGAGCACCCCGTGTTTGGCGGAGACGTAGCCGGCCTTGAACGGGGAGGCCACCAACCCGTGCACGGAGGCGATGGCCACGAAGCGGCCGTCGCCGCCATCCCGTAGCGCCTCCCAGGCGTACTTGGCCAGCAGGAACGGGCTGGTGAGCAGGACCCCCAGCAGGGCGTCCCAGCGGTCCTCGGGGAAATCCTTGATGGGGGCCACGTGCTGGAAGCCGGCGTTGGCCACCACCACGTCCAGGCCGCCATACCGCTCCAGGGCCTCCTCGACCGCCGCCCGGTTGCCCTCCCGGGTGGACAGGTCGCCCTTGAAGGGGTCCCCGGGTCCGTCGGGGTCGGGTCGCACGTCCACGGACAGCACCCGGAGCCCGTCTGCCACCAGCCGCCCGGCTATGGCGCGGCCGATGCCGCTCGCTGCCCCGGTCACCAGGGCGCTTCTCGCCTCGGCCAATTGCCCTAGAGGAACCCCAGCAACCCGGCGAGCACCGCCAGCACCACCCAGATGGTGGCCGCCAGCAGGAACTTCAGCCAGAGCTGCTTGAGCATCATCCTCCCCGCAGCTGACGCGGGATGTCGATGGCCAGCAGGAAGTAGGTGAAGTAGCCGAAGAACAGCACCGACCACACCATCGCCCCCAAGCGCAGACCACTGATGCGGATTGGCCTGGGCAGTGCTCCCCGGTTGAGCTGGATGAGCAGGATCGAGTAGATGAACATCACGATCCCATTCAGCGAGGAGGCGATCACCAGCAGGAGCAGCGGCTGATCGATGGCGAACAGCAGGATCAGCGAGCCCACGACGATCTCCGTCCAGACGATGGTGAAGTAGAGCTTGCTCTCGCTCCAGCGGTCGTTGTCCCGGAACCAGTTGATCTTGAGGATGTCGGCGATGACCCGCCCGACGTGGTCGAGCACTCCCAGGTTGGTGGAGAACAGCACGATGGTGCCGGTCAGCCAGAAGAAGGTCCTGAACCAGGGGGCGATGCGCTCGGCCATCACTTCCCCTTCGGCCCTGATGAAGTCGAAACCCCCCGCCAGTTCTTGTCCGAAGACGGTGGCCGAGGTGAGCACCGCCAGGATGACGATGGAAATGAGGCCCAACACGAAGAAGAACCAGAACTGCTCCTGGTTGGCCACGCTCCACCAGCCTCGCCAGCGGCGCATGTTCTCCTCGTCGGTGGGGAAGATCGCCCCAATGGAGGCCACCGCCTCCGGCTCACCGGTGATGGGCGACTCGATCCTGGGGATGTAGGCCCCCATCCCCAGCCCCTTGTCCCGGATCCAGTTGCTCTGCGCCAGGTTCACCGTCCCGCCGGCCCCGGCGAAGGCCAGGGCCCCCAGCAGCACCGCCGCCGTGATGTCCGGGTCGGCGATGGGACCTCCCACCATCGCCGGCAGCCCCGCGTCGGCGACGATGTTGGTCCAGTTCTGGGCGCTAGTGACCATGGCGACGGCGATGATGAGAAAGACGAAGATGACCCCCACCATCACCATCTGGAACTTCTCCACCATGTTGTAAACGATGGGAGAGACGGTGAGGGCGATCCCGATGGCCACCAGGCCCAACACGGTGACGATGTTGTTGGCGGCGCTCCCCGTCTCCCAGCCGAAGACGAACCCGGCAGTGGTTGAGGCTCCGGTGGCCCAGCCGGGCCAGACCCAGGGGATGGCGGTGAAGAGGATAAACAGCCAAGCCCAGTGGTTCCACAAGCGGGTGAAGCCGGTCACCGACGTCTCGCCGGTGGCCAGCGTGTAGCGCTCGATCTCCATGTTGATGAAGTACTGGGTGAGGATGCCGATCATGGCCACCCACAGCAGGGCCAGGCCCACCCGGGAGCTGATGAAGGGCCACAGCACGTACTCTCCCGAGCCGATCGACACCGCCAGCAGCACGATGCTGGGCCCGATGACGCGCGACAGGGGAATTGGTTCCGGAAGGTTCCGATAGGGGACCCCGGGCAGGTACTTGTCCGGTACCTCGGTGGCGACCGTCCCGAGTGGACGCTCCGCATGAACGTCGGCCATGGCTCCCTCCTCCTCCCGAGCTGGGCCCTTTCCTTACTTTGAGACATAGAAATATATACGTGACGAGGGGGTCCATGTCGCCTGGATCGGGCAGTTGCTACGCTGGGATTCGGGAGGTCTCATGACCATCGAACGCTTACGCGGCCGCATGATGGACTTGCTTGGCTCCGGGCGGGTGGTCAGCGAGCGGAGCGAGCTGCGCACCTACCAGTCCGACGCCCTGTTCCACCACCGCGCCTTGCCCGGCTTCGCGGTCCTCCCCGACACCGCCCAAGAGGTGCAGGCCATCGTGCGAGCCTGCCATGAGGCTGGCGTTGCCTGGGTGGCCCGCGGCTCGGGGACGGGGCTTTCCGGCGGCGCCCTTCCCGTGGAGGGCGGCGTGCTCATCGTGCTTTCCCGCATGCGTCGCATCCTCGAGGTCGACCTGGACAACCAGCGAGTGGTGGTGGAGCCGGGAGTGACCAACCTGCAGGTATCAGAGTCGGTGGCGCCCACCCACTTCTATCCCCCCGACCCCTCCAGCCAGGTCGTCTGCTCCATCGGCGGCAACGTGGCCGAGAACTCCGGGGGCGCCCACTGCTTCAAGTACGGGTTCACCACCAACTATGTGACCGGCCTCGAGGTGGTGCTCTCCGACGGGGAGATGGTGACGCTGGGGGGCAAGGAGCTCGACCGGCCCGGCTACGACCTGGTGGGCGCCTTTGTTGGTTCGGAGGGGACGCTGGGCGTGGCCACCAAGATCACCATGCGAGTCATCCCGGTCCCGGAGGCGGTCCGCACCATGGTCGCCTTCTTCGACAGCATGGACCGGGCGGGGCAGGTGGTCTCCGAGATCGTCTCGGCCGGCATGGTGCCGGGCGCCATCGAGATGATGGACCCGCTCTCGATCCGCGCCTGTGAGGAGGCCACCCAGGTGGGCTATCCGTTGGACGCCGGCGCCGCCCTCATCGTGGAGCTGGACGGGCCCGAGGTGGAGTGCGAGGCTCGCATGGGCGACGTGGTGAAGCTGTGTGAGGACAACGGCGCCACCGGCCTACGGCTGGCCCAGGACGAGCAGGAGCGCCAGCTCATCTGGAAGGCCCGTAAGGCGGCCTTCGCCGCCATGGGGCGCGTTTCCCCCAGCTACTACGTGCAGGACGGCGTGATCCCTCGCCGGCGCCTCGCCGAGGTGCTGCTGCAAGTGGACCAGCTCTCCAAGGAGCACGGCCTGCAGGTGGCCAACGTCTTTCACGCCGGAGACGGCAACCTGCACCCGTTGGTCTGCTACGACGTGAAGCGCCCCGGAGAGGCGGAGAGGGCCGAGGAGCTGGCCGGCCAGATCCTGAAGGTGTGCGTGGAGGCAGGAGGCTCGATCACCGGCGAGCACGGGGTGGGGGTCGACAAGAAGCGCTATATGCCGGCCATGTTCTCGGAGGAAGACCTGGCCGCCTTTCAGCACCTTCGCTGCGCATTCGACCCCCAGCAGCTGGCCAACCCCGGCAAGGTGATGCCCACCCCCCGCCTGTGCGGCGAGGTGCCCGGCCCCTACCGTCAGCACCCCTTAGAGCGGGCCGGCGTGGCCGAGCGGTTCTGACTCTTCTCCCTCCCCCTCGAAGGGGAGGGCCGGGGAGGCTCTGTTGGTACAAGAAACAAAGGGAAGATGAGGACCGAGCAACCCACCAGCGCCGCCGAGGCGGCAGACGCCATACGAACGGCTTCCGAGCAGGGAGCGCGCGTGCGGCTGCGCGGGGGCGGGACCAAGCTGGGCTGGGGACACGTCAGCGAGGCGCCCGACCTGGAGCTTTCCACCTCCGGGTTGCAGCGCATCGTGGAGCACAGCCGGAGCGATCTCACCGCCGTCCTCCAGGCCGGTGTGCGTCTGGCCGAGGCCCAGGAGGAGTTCGGCCGGGTTGGCCAGATGCTGGCCGTCGACCCCCCGCTCGGGGAGGGGGAGTCGGCCACGGTGGGCGGCGTGTTGGCCACCGCCGACTCGGGCCCCCTTCGCCACCAGTACAAGGCTCCCCGCGACCTCCTGCTCGGCGCCAGCTTCTGCCTGGCGGATGGGACCTTGGCCAAGGCAGGAAGCAAGGTGATCAAGAACGTGGCCGGCTACGACCTGCCCAAGCTGTTCTGCGGGTCCTTTGGGACGCTGGGTTTGATCGTGGAGGTGTCGGTCCGCCTGCACCCCATCCCACTCGCCACCACTACCGCAGTGGGGGAGTCGGGCGACCCCGATGCACTGGAGCGGGCGGTGCTGTCGCTTTCCCGCTCCACCCTGGTGGAGGACTGCCTGGACGTGGCCTGGGACGGAGAGGAGGGCATGGTGCTGGCGCGCTACGGCGGGGCCGCCCCGGGGGACCGTGCCCGGCGCAGCCTCGACCTGCTCGCTGGTGCGGGCTTGGAAGCCCGACTGGAGGAGGACGACGAGGGCATATGGGAGCGCCAGCGCGCCGGCCAGCGCTCGGCGGCAGGAGCGGTGGTGCGGGTGTCGGGCCTGCCGGGCGAGCTGAGCCGGGTGTTGCGTGTCGCTCGGAAAGCGGGGGCTTCGGTGGTGGGGAGAGCCGGGCTGGGCATCTCCTGGATGCGCCTCGAGGAGGCCGACCCGGTGGGGCTGGTTTCGACCATTGAGGAGCTGCGCCGCAAGCTGGCTCCCTTCCCTTGTGTGGTACTGGACGCTCCCGAGGAGGTGCGCCGCAAGTTGGACCCGTGGGGAGAGCCGAACGGCGGGTTGCCACTGATGCGGCGCATCAAGGCTCGCTTCGACCCCAGCGGGACGTGCAACCCGGGCCTGTACGTGGGGGGCATCTGATGGTGGCCGGCCGGGCCTTTGATGATCACCATCCTCCCGAGGAGGACCTGCTGGAGACCTGCGTCCACGTGGGCTTTTGCCTCCCGTCGTGCCCCACTTACCTCCTTTGGGGAGAAGAGATGGACTCGCCGCGGGGCCGCATCACGCTCATGCAGGTGGCCATGGAGGAGGGGAGCCGCCTCACCGACCAGATGGTCCTCCACTGGGACCGCTGCCTGGGGTGCATGGCGTGCGTCACGGCTTGCCCGGCGGGGGTCCGGTACGAGAAGCTGATCGAGGCCACCCGAACCCAGGTGGAGCGCAACTACCGCCGGCCGCCTTCCACCCGCCTCCTACGCCGGGCGCTCTTGGCCGTCTTCACCCATCCCGGGCGCCTACGGGCGCTGGTGCCGTTGTTGGCCGCCTACCGTCGCTTGGGCCTGCGATGGGCACTGCGCCCGCTGGTGCGCCCCTTCCCGCACCTGCGGGTGCTGGAGAGCCTGGCGCCGGCGGTCGATCCCCGGGTGGCCGTCCGCCGGCTACCCGAGCTGACCCCGGCTGTCGGCGAGCGCCGGGGCCGGGTAGGCCTACTGCAGGGCTGCGTGCAGCGGGTGCTCTTCCATCAGGTCAACGAGGCCACCGCCCGGGTACTGGCGGCGGAGGGCTTCGAGGTCTTCGCCCCCCGGCTGCCTCGCTGCTGCGGGGCGCTGATGCTCCACAGCGGCTGCGAGCCGGAGGCGGTGGGCCTGGCCCGTCAGCTCATCGAGGTCTTCGAGGACTGCGACCTGGTGGTTGTCAACGCCGCCGGGTGCGGCTCCTCCATGAAGGACTACGGGTACGTCTTGCGGGACGACCCCCAGTGGGCCGAGCCGGCCGCCCGCTTCTCCGCCAAGGTGCGCGACGTCACCGAGCTGTTGGCCGAGGAGCCGCTCGCCGAGCGGCGACCGGTGCCGCTGCGGGTGGCCTACCACGACGCCTGCCACCTGGCCCACGCCCAGGGGCTGCGGCAGCAGCCTCGCCGGCTGCTGGCCGGCATCCCCGGCGTGGAGCTCGTGGAGCCGGCCGAGTGGGAGATCTGCTGCGGCTCGGCGGGGATCTACAACATCTTCCACCCGGAGGCCGGTGAGGACCTGGGCCGCCGCAAGGCTCGCAGCCTGTTGGCTACGGGAGCTGAGGCCATCGCCTCGGCCAACCCCGGGTGTACCCTGCAGATCAGGGCCCACTTGGAAGCGATGGGGGAGCGGGTGCCCATCTACCACCCGGTCGAGCTCGTGGACCACTCCATCAGCGGCGGCCTCCCTTCGACGACCTGAGGTGACCTTCTCGATCGTGGCCTGGGATCCGGGCCGGGAATCGGCCCCCGACTGGGGTGTAGCGGTGGCCTCCAAGTTCCTGGCGGTC
>JALYHC010000273.1 GCA_030776765.1 Actinomycetota bacterium
GCAGAGGGCGCAGCTAACCACCTCCACGCCGGCCACCTCCTTGGGCTGATGCCTGCAGCGAGCGAGCGTGTCCTTCATGAACCCCAGCATGACAGGAGGGTGTGACATGGTCCGACCTGCACCGGGCCGCGGTCCACTCTGGGAACGCTTTCCGGGTTGGGCGAGCCAGGCCCACACCGGCTCGCCTTTCGACGGACGTCCAAGCGGGGAGCGATTGACGGCCCAAGGACATCAACCGTTCAACCGGTTGCTCCACCCGAACCGCCTCCCGGCGTCTCGGCGCCGCATTGCGGACAGGCCAAGGCCAGGAGGGCGCACCTCAGGTACCTGCCAGCCGCTCCACCACCTGGTCGAATCCCTCCGACCGGCCCTCGAAGACCACCCAGTAGGACACTCCCAGCCGCTCCCGGTGCTCTTGCAGCTGGTCGATGATCTCCTCGACGGTTCCCAGCAGCACGAAGGGGCTGTCGAGGATCTCCTGGGCCGGCGGCCAGCTCACCGAGAGGTGCTGAGCGGCCGACCTCCTGTCGCTGGTGACCACCACTCGTTGGACCAAGACGTTGAGCTCCAACTCGGAGAAGCGCTCACCGGCCTCCCGTCGCACGTGGTCGATGCGGTCCGACAGGCCGGCTGAGGTGAAATGGGTCGGGGACGGATCGGTGCCATCCCTGCCGGGCAGGAACCCCGAGAAGCCCACGATGTCCGCCTCTCGGGCGGCCACCGCCAGCAGCCGGTCGCCGTTTCCTCCGATGAGCACCGGGAGCGAACTCCCCTGGGGTGGGAGGGGGGAGAGCTGGTGCTGCTCGAGCTGGTAGAACCTCCCCCGATAGGTCACCCTTTCTCCTGACAGGAGACGCTTGACCAGCCGCACCGACTCGGCCAGTCGCTCGATCCGCTCCCATGCGGGGTGGAAGGCCAGGCCGATGGCCTCGTATTCGGTCTTCATGTGGCCGGCACCCATCCCCAGCTCCAGACGGCCATCGCTGAGCAGGTCGAGGGTGGCCGCCTCCCGGGCCATCAGCGCCGGATGCCAGAAGTCGTTGTTGAGGACGAAGGGACCCACCCGAATGCGTTCGGTGGCGCAGGCGGCCACTGCGGCAGCGGTGAAGGGAGCGAGGATGCCGAGGTGGTCGGCCGCCACCAGGCTGGAGTAACCCACCGCCTCGGCTCGGCGGGCGGCCGCCCCCAGCTCCCGTCTGGTTGCCGCAGTGCTCTTGCTGAGGCCGAACCGGAAGGGGGGCGGGTGCACCTCGTCATGGTCGCCGGTGGACCAGGATCATGCAACCTCCCGGTTGCAGTAAGAGGACGTCGACGTGCGCCGCTAGGCGGCGGTGATTCGCTCCGGGTCGAGGTGCTGGTAGTCGCCGGTGCGGAGGTGGCAGGCCGTAGTGGCCCTCGTCACCCTCCACCGGCGCCAGCGGTGGCACCTGGCGCTCGCACACCCCCTCGGCATAAATGGGGCAGCGTGGGTGGAAGCGACACCCGGATGGCGGGTTGATCGGGTTGGGGATCTCCCCCTTGGGCATCCGCTCCGTTCGGCGGCGCTCGGGATCGGGGACCGGGACGGCCGCCAGCAGCCAGCGGGTGTAGGGATGCTGAGGGTTGCGGTAGACGTCCTCCAGTCGCCCGATCTCCACGATCTTCCCTAGGTACATCACCGCGATGCGATCGCAGATGTACTTGGCGGTGGCCAGGTCGTGGGTGATGAACAGGTAGGTGAGGTCGAACTCTTCCTTGAGGCGCATCATCAGGTCGAGCAGCACCACCCGCACCGACACGTCGGCCATGGCGATGGGCTCGTCTGCCACGATCAGGTCGGGCTTGGTGATGAGGGCCCGGGCGATCACCACCCGCTGGCGCTGCCCCCCGCTTATCTGGTGAGGGTACTTGTCGTAGAAGATGCGGGGAGGGGTGAGGCCCACCTGCTCGAGGATCCGGTGGACCATGTGGCGGCGCTGCTCGCCGGGCGTCTCCTGCAAGTGGATGCGGGCGGGGTGCTCGATGGCCTCGCCGATGCTCATACGGGGGTTGAGGGAGGCGAGCGGGTCCTGGAAGATGATCTGCATGCGGCGGCGCAGCCGGCGCAGCTCCTCAGGGTCCAGAGTGGAGAGGTCGGTCCCGTCGAAGCACATCTTGCCTCCGGTCGGCTGGAGCAGGCCGAGCACCAGTCTGCCCACCGTGGACTTGCCCGAACCACTCTCGCCGGCCAGTCCGAACACCTCGCCCCGGCGGATCTGGAAGCTGACTCCGTCCACTGCCCTCACGTGGTCCATCTTGCCGCGCGACAGCAGGTTGGCCAGGAAGCCCTTCTGCACCGGGAACCACTTCTCCAGGCCCTGTGCCTCCACCAGGACCTGCTTGTCAGGCACGGAGCGGAATGCCCTGCTTCTCGGGGTGGTCCTGATGGAGCCAGCAGTGCACGTAGTGGCCCTCGCGCACCGGGTCGAAGCCCGGCTCCACCCGAGCACAGATCTCCATGGCATAGGGGCAGCGGGGATGGAAGCGGCAGCCGGAGGGGGGTTCGAGCAGGTTGGGAGGGGTCCCCTCCATCTTGTAGAGCTCGTCGTCGCGCCGCTCGATGTTGGGCACCGACCGAAGCAGGCCCTGGCTGTAGGGGTGGAGGGGCTGCCCGAACGCCTCCTTGACCGGGGCCAGCTCCGCCATGCGCCCGGCGTACATCACCGCAACCCGATCGGCCACTTCCGCCACCACCCCGATGTTGTGGGTGATCAGTATGATGGTGAGGTCGAACTCGTCGCGAAGCTCCCGCAACAGGTCCAGGAACTGCGCCTCGACGATGACGTCGAGCGACGTGGTCGGCTCGTCGGCGATCACCAGGTCGGCCCGCAGGGCCAGGGCCAGCGAGATCATGATCCGCTGTCGCATGCCACCACTCAATTGGTGGGGGTAGTCGTCCAGCCGCTCTCGCCGGATGCCCAGGCGCTCCACCAGACCTTCCGCCCGCCGCCGGGCTCCCGCCTCGTTGACCCCGCCTTCATGGGTGCGGATGGTCTCGGTGAGGTGGTCGACGATTCGCTCCAAGGGGTCGAGGGAGGTCATCGGGTCCTGGAAGACCATGCCGATCCTGGCCCCCCGCAGCTGCCGCATGGCTCGCCTGGAGAGGGTCATCAGGTTGACGCCGTCGAACCACAGCTCCCCGCCACTGATGCGGCCCGGCCTGTCGATCATGCGCGTCAGCGCCTTGCCCAGGGTGGACTTGCCACAGCCGGACTCCCCCACCAGCCCGAGGATCTCGCCCCGCTCGATGTCGAAGGAGACGTGGTCCACTGCCCCGATGGGCCCCGCCCGGGTGCGGTACTCCACCGAGAGATCGCGGATCGAGTAGAGGATGTCGCCCACCTACTGCTCCCGCAGCTTGGGGTTGAACATCTCCATCAGCCCCTCGCCCATCATCGACAGCGCCAGCACGATGAGCATCACCGCCAGGCCCGGGAAGGTGATCATCCACCAGGCGTTCTGGATGGTCTCCTGCCCGCGGGCCAGGTCGATGCCCCAGTCCGGCGTGCCGGGGGGAAGACCCAGGTCGAGGAAGCTCAGGGCCGCCCCCACCAGGATGGCGTCGGCCACGTTGACCGAGAGGATGATGGCCACCGAGGGAATCACGTTGGGGTAGATGTAGCGGCGCAAGATCTCCATGCTCTTGGCGCCCAGGCTGCGGGCCGCCTCCACGTACACCTCTTCTTTGGCCGACAGCGTCTGTCCGCGCACGATGCGGAAGTAGGTGGGGATGTAGACCACCGCGATGGCCACGATGACGTTGAAGATGGAGGGCCCAGCACGGCGGTGATGCGATGGCCAGGATGAGCGCCGGGAAGGCATAGATGCTGTCCATCACCACGGTCATCAGCCGATCCAGCTTGCCGCCGGCGAAGCCGGCCACCAGCCCCAGGGGTACTCCCAGCACCAGGGCGACCAGGGCGGCCGAGAAGGCGAATGGCTTCGATCATCTCGGGCCGTCCTTCCACGCTCGCGTGCGCCCGGCGTCGAACCGGTGGGTCAACCTTTGGGAACCCGGCACCACCACACCCGGGCCGCCCTCAGACGCATCCGGGCTTCCTCCGATTAACTGGGTCGGCGCCGGGGCGGTCAACCAGGCGACACTTACCGTTATCGCGGCCACACCCCGCTGGGAACGGGCTGGGAGTGTCACCGATCCAAAGTCACTCGACCTTCCCGATCTCAACCGCTCCCTGCTCTCCTTCTGCAACGACATCGACAAAGCCAAAGGCCCTGATCACCGCGGAGACGGTCGGGCAAGGACACCTCCGCAGCGTTCAGAACCACTATTCGGGAGCAAGCAAGCCCGAAAGAGCAGGGTGGATCGTCGCCGGCACAGACGATGTCGAAGTGAGGTCCGAGATACAGCGGCTCTGGCCACATCGCCTGGTTGTGACCGCTACGGAAAGCGTGTTCGGATACGTCGCGTGGCACGCCCCAGAACGAGCCGACCTTCCGTGCGCGGCCTGCGAGCCGACTGATGGCCTGCAACCCGAGGAACGGATCCCAACCAGCGCACCGACATCCAGCGCGGCCGGTGTGGT
>JALYHC010000274.1 GCA_030776765.1 Actinomycetota bacterium
TCAGGACGGGGAGCAGCACCCGCAACCAGGCGTGAGATGGAGCCGCGGCGGAGGCGGCCGGCAGCACGCTGACGCTGGGAGCGTGGCCTACCCTCCCGTCCCCGACGTGGCACCGGGAGTCCGGTCCCTGCTGCAGGGACGGGGGACGAGGCGGCCCTGGTGGTCGGCTCTCCATCCGGTCCCCGCCTTGACCCTCCTGCCCCTGGTGGTGCTGGGGGCGGCGGCGTTGGTCCTCTCGCCTGCTGCCGGGGAGGCGCTGGCGGACCGGCTGGGTGTGGGCGGGGTGTTGATCTCCACCGGCGCTCCGCCCACCACCATGGAGCAGGTGGGGGAGGGGCTCGGCCTGGAGCGGCCGGTGACGCTGGTCGAGGCGGCGCAGCTGGCCGAGTTCGCCGTCCTCGTCCCCCATGAGCCGGGTCCACCCGACGAGGTCTACTGGTCGAACCTCCCGCCTTCGGGCATGGTCCACCTAGTGTGGCGGGCCGGAGACCAACTGCCGGCCGCCCCGGGCACGGGAGTGGGTCTGATGGTCTCCCAGTTCCGCGGGGGCGTCGAGGAGGGGCTGTTCGAGAAGGTGCTGGGGGAAGAGGTCTCGGTGGAGTTGGTGACGGTGCGAGGCAGGCGTGGGTTCTGGGTGGAGGGGGCCCACAGCATCCTCTACGTCCGCCCCGACGGGCAGGTGCAGGAGGAGACGGTCCGGCTGGCGGCCGAGGTGCTGGTGTGGGAGGAGGAAGGGGTCACCATCCGGGTGGAGTCGGCCCTTCCGCTCGAGGAAGTGCTGTCAATCGCCGAGTCCATGCGGCCGGCAGAGACCAGATGAAGCGCGGGAACCCGCTCGAGTCCTTTGCTCATCCGACCGCGCTCCATCACACGATCTGGATGTCGATGGCGCGGCGGAAAGGCTGGAAGTCGTCGGCGTTCCGAGTGTAGAGAGGGAGACCGTGGGCATGGGCGGTGGCGGCGACAAGGATGTCCATGGTTCGAGCCCGCGGCTCGCGCCCAGCAGCTACGACGTCATGAGCAAGCGATCCATAGGAGCGGGCCACGGCGTCATCAATGGGAAGAGCGTCGAACCGCTGCTCGATCTCGGCAAGACGGTGCAGCCGTCCCTTCCGAAGCTCAGCTGAGCGGGCGACGTGAACTCCGAAGTGGAGCTCGGCGAGCGTTGCCACCGAGATGGCGCTCTCTCCGGGGAGGCCGGCCACCGTTCGAGCGATCACGACGGACGTATCCAATATCCCCCTGGTAGTCATTGCCGTTCCCAGGGATCCTCGAGCCCGCCCACGTCGAACGCCCTCAGGTCGTCGAGCAGCGACTCGTCGGTTGGGCTCCGCAGTAGCTCTTCTACCGAGGAAGAGGGCACCCACTGCCGTTTCCGATAGGGCCCCAGTGTGGCGACCGGACGGCCGTCCACTGTGATGGCGAAGATCTCGCCCTTCTCGGCAGCTCGGAGCACGGCACTGCTGTTGTTGCGCAGCTCGCGTTGAGGAATCGTCTTCATGGGGGCACTGTAGCACTTCTGCGACGAGAGAGTACCTCTCCGCCCTCCCTGCGAGCGGCTGAGGTTCCGCCTTCGTTGCCCTCACGAACCTGCCGCCCCACCTGCTCAGAAGTGGTCATCTGGAGTCGCAGGTTGAGGGGAGGCAACTAGAGCGCGAAATCCGCAGGCTGCGAGGGGCTCCTCGATACGCTGGCGCCATGCTCTCCCAGCAAGACCGATCGGTGCTCGACTTCGAGCGGTCGTGGTGGATGGAGCCCTGCCCCAAGGAAGAGGCCATCCGCAAGCGGTTGCACATGAGCTCCACCCGCTACTACCAGATCCTCAACCGGCTCCTGCAAGACCCGGTCGCCATGGAGTACGACCCGCTCACCATTCG
Source organism: Actinomycetota bacterium (assembly GCA_030776765.1). Taxonomy (GTDB): domain Bacteria; phylum Actinomycetota; class Acidimicrobiia; order Spongiisociales; family JALYHC01; genus JALYHC01. Next base: position 1,878 of record JALYHC010000274.1, read on the forward strand.
CCGCCTCCTCCGCCTACGAGAGGGTGGGCGCCGACAGCGGGTCGAGCGCCGCTTGAGCGGCACCGACGCCAGGGAGACCTAGATGCCCGGTCGCCACGAGGCTGCCGACCTGAGGCCCTTCCTGCGGCAGCTGACGATCTTCCTGGTGGTGGTGGGCCTCGCCGGGTTGGTGCTCCTCACTGCGGCCGTCAACGTCGACCGCTTCATCGGCTCGTCAGAAGCAGCCGTGCCCCGTCAGAAGCAGGTAGCCGCCACCTCCACCTCCCGTTCGCCCTCCACCTCCGCCGCCGCGTCGGCGCCCTCCACTCCTTCTCGTACGACCACCTCGCCACCGCCAAAGGCCACCACTACCAGCGCATCCTCCACTACCACCCAAGCCTCCTCCACCACGACTGCTGTGCTGCGGCCCCCAGCCGAGCTCACGGTGCTGGTGCTCAATGGGACCGGCCGCAGTGGCCTGGCCGCTCGGGTCAGCGGGGAGCTGGGGAGGGCCGGCTATCAAACCTTGCAGCCGGACAACACCGAGGAGCCCTTCGATACCAGCCGCGTTTGGTTCGCCCCGGGATTCGAGCGGGAGGCCCGGCGCCTGGGCAACGCCTTCCCCGATGCCCGGTTGGAGCCGTACCCGGAGGCCGAGCCGCCCGCCAACATGGTGGTGGTGCTGGGAACGTCCTATCAGGAATGACCAAGATGGCCTCGAGGGCCGAAGAGACCCGAGGCCCTCGGCGGCGAGCCTCCGCCAGCGCCTGGCCCATCGCCGCCTGGATGTTGGTGGCGGTCTCGGCGGCGGTACTGGCTGTGGGCGTCGCCGGTGAGGTGCTGGCTGTCTCGCTGGTCCTCGACCTCATCTCCTTCTGGCCGGGGCTGGCCCTGGCCGTCCTGCTGGCCAGCGCCCTGCGGACGTGGTTGCGCAGCGGCCCGGCCCGCCTGGCGGCCATCCTGCCCTTGCTCCTCCTGACCTGGATGTGGGGGGGCTTGGCCGTGCACTTCGCCGAGTGGGACCTGCTTCCCTCCAGCAGCGCCGACGTGGAGGGCCCGTCCGCGGAGGGCACCCAGATGGGCGAGCTCTCCGTGCAGCTCTCGGGATCGCTGACCGTCCGGGCTGAGGGCCAGCTCCTCTACTCCGTCCGGCCGGAGCGGGAGGGTGGATCCGTCGGCGTACCGGAGGTCATCGAGCGTTTGGAGGGTGGGCAAGCTGCGGTGCTGGTGCACGAGGTCGAGCCGGGGCCATGGTTCGCCAATGGAGGCTGGCGGCTGAGCCTCTCGCCGGGAGTGCTCTGGGCCCTCGAGCTGGATGCCCCTCGCCTGCAGGTGGACCTGGTGGGCGTGCAGCTGGGCGCCCTGGTGCTGGAGGGAAGCGGCACCGCCCGGCTTCCGGTGGTGGAGGACGAGGTGCCGGTGAGGGTGGAGGGAGACCTGATCCTCGAGGTCCCCGCCGGCACCGGCACGGTGGTGACCGGCCCGGCCCGGGTTCCCGACGGATGGGTGGCCAACGACGGCGGCTGGCGGTCGCCGGAGGGAGATCCCGGGTACCTGGTTACCGTAGAGGAGGGCGCCGAGCTGCAGATCCGCGAGCGCTGAGGGCCGACGGGGTTGGGCCGAGCTCTCGTGCGTGAAGGAGGAGGGGCGTTGTCCGCCCGCAGCCTGCACTTCCTCGGTCTGGTACCAGATGAACGGCGCTCCGCTGCCGGTGCCGTTCGGCGCCCGCTGCGCCTACGCCTGGAGAGCCAAGCGGGCTATTGGATGATCAAGTGGGTGCGATCTGATCGCCGGCTATCGCCCCATCGACAGGGCAGGGGCTGCTGGCGCCAAGAAGTCCTCCACTACAGCCAGATCGCTCCCATTTGAGGTCAGGGCCGGAAGTGAAGCCTGTCGAGCAGCTCGACGTCGCCCCCCAGCGTGTACTGCCACACCGCCAGCGGCACCGCCGCCA
>JALYHC010000275.1 GCA_030776765.1 Actinomycetota bacterium
GGTCCCCGGCTGCCAGAGAGCCAGCATGGCCCCGGTGGGATCCTGGATCAGTGCCATGCGTCCGGTGTCCATGACGTCGAACGGCGGGGCGACCAGCTTGCCGCCCAGGGTCTCCGCCAGCCCGGCCCGCTGGTCCACGTCCTCAACCGTGACATAGGAGAGCCAGGCAGGGGGAACCCCCTGCGAGAGCTGCTCCTCGCTCATCCGGTAGAGGCCCGCCACGTCCTTGCCGTCCAGCCTGCACAGGGTGTAGGTGCCCGCCTCACCCGCCGGCACGTCGTGGGTGTCCCAACCGAACAAGCCCGTGTAGAAGGGCTTGGCGCCCTCGACGTCGGTGGTCCCCAGCTCGGTCCAAGAGAACGTACCGGGTACGTGCTGCATGACCTCGGCCATCTTCCCTCCTCCCCTCCTACCTGCCGAACACTACTTCCGGGGCCGGCTGGAACAGAGGGGAGAAGGACTACAGGAAGCCGTTCTCCTCCAGCCAGTCGCCGGCCACGTCGGCCGGGTCCTCCTGGTCGATCTGCACCCGGGCGTTGAGGGCGGTCAGCTCATCGGTGGTGAGCTGCTCGCTGATGGAGTTGACGAACGACACGAACTCCTCGCCGTAGGCGTCCACGACCTCGGTCCGCACCGCCGGGACCACGTTCTCGGCCGGCTGCAGGCCCTGGTCGTCCTCCAGCAGCACCAGGTCGTTGGCGGCGATGAAGCCGTCGGTGGTGAAGAGCACCGCCACGTCGATCTCCCCCGCCTGCAGCGCCTCGACCATGATGGGGCCGATCTCGAGAGGCCGAAACTCCTGGAACTCCTCGATGCCGTAGACCTCCTGCAGGCCCAGGAGGCACAACTGGCGCTCCGGGCACTCGGGCGGCCCGCCAAGCACCAGCTCCGAGGCCACCGGGGCCAGGTCGCTCACCGTGGAGAGGTCGAACTCCTGGGCGGTCTCCTGGGTGACCACGAAGCCGTTCTTGTCCTGTGCGGAGGCCGGCTGCAGCAGGGTGACACCGCTCTCCTCGAAGCGGCTGCGAGCCCCGGAGCAGGTCTCCTCGGTGTCTGGTGTCGGCTCTCCCCCGAGGAAGGTGAGCAGCGTGCCGCAGTACTCCAGCACGAAGTCGATCTCACCGCCCTCCAGGGCCGGCTTGACGATCTCCCGCGAGCCCAAGTTGAGGTTCGTCTCCACCGGGTACCCCTCGGCCTCCAGGGCCTGGGCATAGATCTCGGCCAGGATCTCGCTCTCGGCGAAATTGAAGGAGGCCACCGTGATGGTGGGGCCCTCTTTCGCCCCCCCGGGGGTGGTTCCGGTCGCTTGCGTTGTCTGGGTCGCCTGAGTCGTACCGGCGCCTTGCGTGTCCCCACCCGGCCCGCAGGCACTCATCAGCACGATGAGAGCCACGAAGGCCGCCCCAGGGACCCGCGTGCGGGGGTTCCGCATGGGTCTCACCTTTCTCCGAGGGTAACCTGCGGCCGACCCAGAGGACCGGCCGGGAAGGGCAACCTGGCCTGGCGGGGCCCTATTCCGTGTCAGACGGGGTGGGCCGCTTCCACCACGTCGGGCGCCCGGCCCACCCGCCGCACGCCCGACGGCATGGCGACCCGCTCCACCAGCCCGAAAGAGGCGTCCACCCCGAGGGCGACCACGGCCACCAGGACGGCTCCTGCCATCACCTCCACGTAGTCCTGCTGGGCGAACCCGTCGATGATGTAGCGCCCCAAGCCGCCCCACCCCACCAGGGCCCCAAGGGGGGCAGTGGCGATCACCTGCACCGCAGCCACCCGGGTGGCGGCCAGCATGACCGGCCAGGCGAGGGCCACCTCGATCCCCACCAGTACCTGATGCTCCCGCATGCCCATGCCCCGGGCGGACTCCACCACATCCGCACCCACCTCCCTCACCGCCGTGTAGGCGTTGGTGAACATGGGGGGGATGGCCAGCAGGAAGAGGGCCAGGAAGGTGGGCCAGAATCCCAGCCCCAGCCCCAGCCGCAGCGAGAAGGGAAGGGCCAGGGCGATGACGGCGAAGGACGGCAGGGCGCGGCCCACGTTGACCACCGCCACCGCCAGCACCCCCCCCTTGCGCACGTGGCCCAGCATCACCCCGCCCGGGATGGCCACTGCGGCGGCGCAGGCCAGGGCCAGCCCGGAGAGCTGCAGGTGCTCCAACGTGCGGTTGGGGATCCCCGACCTCCCCTGCCAGTTGGCGGGATCGACGAACCAGGCCAGCACGGAAGCCAAGAACTCCATCAGGCCGCCCTGCGGCTCGACCACGGCGTGAGCAGCCTCTCCAGCAGGACGAAGGCCACGTCCAGCACGACCGCCAGGGCCACCGAGAGCACCGAGCCCACCAGGAGCGGGGTCATGAAGAGCCGCCGCAGGCCGTCGAGGATGAACGAGCCCAGCCCCCCGTAGCCGATCAGGGCGCTCACCGTCACCAAGCCCACGATCGTCACCGTGGCGATCCGCAGGCCGGCGATGATCACCGGGAGAGCCAGGGGGAGCTCGATCTCCATAAACAGCCGCCACCGCCGGTAGCCCATGCCCTCCGCCGACTCCTTGATCGCCTCCGGCACCCCGTCCAGCCCGGCCACGGTGTTGCGGACCAGGATGAGCAGCGTGTAGCTCACCAGAGCGATCTCGGCGTTGAGCACCGACAGTCCCACGAACGGGATCAGCAAGGCGAACAGGGCGATGCTGGGGATGGTGTACAGGAATCCGGCCATCCCGGTGATAGGCCCGTAGGTGCGGCGGTATCGCATGGCAAGGGCGGAGAGGGCCATCGAGAGCACAAATCCCACCGCCACCGCGATGGCGGTGAGGTAGAGGTGCTCAACGAGCTGCTGGCGGATCTCGCCCAGGTGGTCCACCACCCAACTCCAGCGGAAGAACGGGCGGCCGGCCTGCGCCCAGACCAATTGCCCCGTCACTCCAGGATCTCCTCGCTGATCTGGTCCACGGTCAGCATCCCCAGGTAGCGGTCACCGTCGTAGACCACCGCCACCCGGGTGCGCGAGTTCACCACCGCGTCGAGCGCCTCCCGCAGGCTGTTGGAAGGGTCCACCCGCACCCGGAAGGGCCTGGTGCTCAGCTCGCCCAGGGAGCGGCCCGGATCGAGCTCGGTTCCCCACACCCAGCCCCGCAGGCGGTCTCCGTCGGCCACCCCCACCCAGTCGACGCCGTAGCGGGCCATCAGCTTCTCGGCCTCCTCGGCGGTGGCCCCCGGCTCCAGGACGGGACCGCGGTCGAGGGCCAGCTGGCGGACCGGAATCAGCGAGAGGCGCTTCAGGCCCCGCTCGCTTCCCAGGAACTCCTCCACGAAGGCGCTGGCCGGCTCGCGCAGCACGTCCTCGGGAGGGGCGTACTGCTCCAGCGCTCCTCCCAGGTTGAGGATGGCGACGCGGTCCCCCAGCCGAATGGCCTCATCGATGTCGTGAGTGACGAAGACGATGGTCTTGCGGAGCCTCTCCTGCAGGTCGAGCAGCTCCTCCTGGAGGCGGCCGCGCACGATGGGGTCCACCGCCCCGAAGGGCTCGTCCATGAGCAGCACCGGCGGGTCGGCGGCCAGGGCGCGGGCCACGCCCACCCGCTGCTGCTGGCCCCCGGACAGCTCCGAGGGGTAGCGGTCCCGCATGTCGGCGGAGAGCCCGGTCACCGCCAGCAGCTCGTCCACCCGGTCGTCGATGCGCGACCGCTCCCAGCCGAGCAGCCGGGGGACGGTGGCGACGTTCTGGGCGATGGTCCGGTGGGGGAAGAGGCCGACCTGCTGGATGACGTAGCCGATCCGCAGGCGCAGCCGGTGAGGCGGCAGCTCCCGGACCTCGGTGCCGTCCACCACGATGCGTCCCGAGGTGGGCTCGACGAGGCGGTTGATCATCTTGAGGATGGTGGTCTTACCGCACCCGGAGGGGCCCACCAGGACGGCGATCTCGCCCTCCGGTACCTGGAGGGAGAGGTCGGAGACGGCGCGCACCTCCCCCGGGTAGATCTTGCTCACGCCGTCCAGGCGGATCATCGGTTCGGCCACGCTCTGCCTCCCTAGGCCCGGCCAAGCTAACCGCCGGCCGGCGGTAGTGGCACCTAGTGTGAGCAGGCGTCAGTCAAGGAGGCCCATGACCCGCTTCGCCTACTTCTGCGGTCACGAGCAATTCCACCCTGAGGTCCTGGTTCGCCATGCCCGGCTGGCCGAGGAGGCCGGTTTCGACATGCTGGTGGTCTCCGAGCACTTCCACCCCTGGGTGGACGACGTGGGGGCGGCCGGCTTCGCTTACGCCACCATTGGCGCCATGGCCCGGGAAACGGAGCGGGTGGAGATCGTCACCGGCGTCACGACTCCGCTCTTTCGGTTTCACCCGGCAGTGGTCGCCCAGGCCGCCGCCACCCTGGACCGCCTCTCAGAAGGGCGCTTCCAGCTCGGGGTGGGAACCGGCGAGAACATCAACGAGGGCCCGCTCGGCTACGACTTCCCCGGCTACCGTGAGCGGGCGTCTCGTATGGAGGAGGCGCTGGAGATCATGCGCCGCCTGCTGGACGGAGAGAAGCTCACCTACCAGGGCAAGCACTTCCGCACCGACCGGGCCCGGCTGTACAGCCCACCGCTCGGCCGGGTTCCCATCTGGATGGCGGCTGGAGGGCCGAAGTCCGCCGCCCTGGCGGCCCGCCAGGCAGAGGGGATCATCACCAGCGTCAAGGACCCCGCCGACACGGTGGACAAGGTGCTGGAGCCGGCCAGCCGGGCGGCCGCCGAGGCCGACCGCCCCTCTCCCCAGATCCTCGGCACCCGCTGGTCTATCTACGCCGGGGACGGGCAGCAGGCCTGGGAAGCGCTGAGCGCCTGGCGCGGCCTGCGGGCCCCGGGACGCCTGGAGGCGGTCGACCCCCAGGAGCTGCGCGAGCGGGCCGACCGACTGCCGCGTGAGGAGGTGCTGGGGCGCTACTCGGTGGTGTCCTCTCCCGCGGAGGTGGTGGACGTCTACGCGCCGCTGGTGACCCACCTGGGGTCGGACGTGGTGACGGTGCAGATCACCTCGCTCGACCAGGAGGGGACCATCGCCATGCTCGGCAACGAAGTGCTGCCCCGGCTACGTGAGTTAGCTCCCTCGGGCTGAGGGAGCACCCCCTCCCGCCCGGCCTACGGCCGGGCCCTTCTTCTTCAGGGAGTGAG
>JALYHC010000276.1 GCA_030776765.1 Actinomycetota bacterium
AGTTGAAGGGCCACTGTGTCTCCGTAAGTTGGAAGACTGCCGCTCGGCGGCGACTACTTCACAAAGAGTAGCACAGGGGCCCGATCGATCTCCGATCCTCTCATCCAGCTCCCCGGCCGGCCCCTCCTACAGGATGTACGTCTCTCCGGGGATGGGGGATCGGCGCAGCCATACTGCGTGGGCGAAGCCCAGCGTGAGCGCCATGGCCGCCATCGAGGAGCCGCCGTGACTCATGAACGGCAGGGGGATGCCGGTGACCGGCATGATCCCGAGCGTCATCCCGATGTTGACGAAGGTGTGGAAGGTGATGAGCGCCGCCGCCCCGGTGGCCACCAGGCTCCCGAACCGGTCGCGGGCCACTGCGGCCGTGGCGAGCAGCCTCCAGATCACCACCAGGTAGGCGGCCAGCACCAGGGCGGCGCCCACGAACCCCAGCTGCTCTCCCACCGCGGTGAAGATGAAGTCGGTGGTCTGAGCGGGCACGAAGGCCAGGTTGGTCTGCGAGCCCGCGAACAGCCCCTTCCCGAACATCTGGCCACTCCCGATGGCGATCTCGCTCTGCAGCTGGTTGTACCCCGCCTGGGTGGGATCGGCGGCCGGGTCGAGAAAGGCGGTCAAGCGCGCCACCTGGTAGGTGCGCAGCAGACCGAGCCGCAGCAGCACCACGAACCCCAGGCCACCCCCCGCCAGCAGCACGATGAGCTGACGAAACGTGACCCCGGCGGCAAACAGCATCACCAAGGTGATGAACCCGAACACCAGCATGGTGCCAAGGTCCGGCTGCAGGAAGATGAGCAAGGAGGGCACGGCCGTCAGGGCGAGCACCTCCACCACCCGTCGCCAGCGCACCCTGTCCTGGACGGCCGGGGCCAGCACCGCCGCCAGGGTGATGATCAGGGCCGGCTTGGCGAACTCCGAGGGCTGCAACTGCAAGGCCCCGATCTCGATCCACCGCTGCGCCCCGCGGGCGAAGTGGCCCAGGGGTGTCAGGACCATCGCCAGCGCCAGGACGGTCAGCCCGTAGATGGCGGGAGCCAGGTGGCGCAGGTCTCGGTAGTCCCGCAGCGAGGCCAGGATGAACACCACCACCCCCAGAGCCAGGAAGAGGACATGGCGACGCAACAGTTCAGCCGGGTCCCCGCCGAGCGCCTCGAGGCGAGGGGCCGAGGACGAATAGACCATCAAGGCGCCCAGCGACCCGAGCAAGGCGACCACGAAGATGACCACGAAGTCGGGCCAGGGCCGGCGCCGCTCCAGCGCCAGGGTGGGGCGACGGGAGCGCGAGAGCACGGCCATCAATCGGAAAGACCCGGATCGGTCCCCGGCTCGACGTCGGTCACCGCCTCACCCATCAGGTGCTGCAAGACCCGCCTGGCCACCGGCGCCGCCACCTGGCCCCCGCTCCCCCCTTCCTCGATGACCACCGCCACCACCCAGCGAGGCTGGGAAAGTGGCGCCACCCCCACGAACCAGGCGCTGTCCTCCTTGTCCTCGGCCTCGGCGGTGCCCGTCTTTCCCCCCACCTGCCCCACGGTGGCCCCGAAGTCGGCGAACGCCCCGCGGGCGGTGCCCGCCGGGCCGCTCACCACCCGCCCCAGGTCGTCCCTCAGCATGCTCACCGTCGCCGCACCCAGAGCCAGCTCGCGGAACGCCTCGGGATGGTTGGTGAAGACCTCCTTCCCATCCTGGTCCACCGCCCGCTGCACCACCCTGGGCCGCCAGACGTTGCCCCCGTTGACCATGGCCGAGTAGGCCGACCCCACCTGCAGAGGGGTGGCGGAGACGGCTCCCTGGCCGATCACCACGTTCATGAGGTCGCCGCCCACCCAGCCCCCCTGCTCCTTGGGGCGCACCAGCGGCGAGCCCGCCTCCTGCTGCCCCTCGAACCACCGCCGGTCGGGAACCAGGCCCGTCCTCTCGAAGGGGAGATCGATGCCCGTGGGGCTACCGAACCCCAGCTTGCGAGACCAGTCCTGGATGATCGACTCCCTCGGCGTTCCCTCGTACTGCCTCCAGATGCCCAGGGCGATCTCCCAGAAGTAGATGTCGCAGGACTGCTCGAGGGCCCCGTGCAGGTCGACCGGGCCGTGCCCGTCCGGCTTCCAGTCGTTGAAGACCTGCTGGCTCCCCTCCTCGAACCCGAAGCGCAGCTGTCCGCCACAGAAGATGGGCTGGTCCGCTCCCGCCACCAACGTCCCCTGCACGTCAGCCGGGTAGATCCCCTCCTCCAGGGCCGTCAGGTAGGCCACCGCCTTGAAGGTGGAAGCCGGGGGGTAGAGCCCCTGGATGGCGTAGTTGAGCTCGGCGCCTTGCTCCTGGATCGCCTGGTACTGGTCGGGGCGGATGCCACCGACGAAGTCCTCCGGGTTGTAGGGCGGCCACGAGGCCATGGCCACCACCGAGCCGTCTCGAGGGTCGATGACCACCCCGGCCGCCCGCCTGCCGGGATGCTCGAGCCGGCGAGCGAGCTCCACGCCCTGCACCAGCGAATCCTCCAGCACGCCCTGCACCTCGGCGTCGATGGTGAGGATGAGGTTGGCGCCCGGCTGGGCCGGCTGTTCGTTGCCCACCACCGACAGGATGTCGCCGCCTGCGTTCACCTGGTACTTGACCAGTCCCGGGGTGCCCCGCAGCAGGTGATCGTACTGGCGCTCCACGCCCGATCGACCAATGAGGTCAAGCGAACGCAGCTCCGGCGCCTCCTCTTGGTCCTCCTCGGTGGTCTTGCCGATGTAGCCGAGCACGTGGGAGGCCAGGGACCCGGCCGGGTAGCGGCGGACGGGCACCGGCTCCACCACCACTCCCGGGAACTCCTCGGCGTGCTCGAAGACGAAGAGCGCCTGCTCCTCGGAGACATCGAAGGCCAAGTGGAAGCGCTGCTCGAAGTCCCTGGCCAGCTCCTCTTGCAGCTGGGTGCGGACCTCCACCGGCGCCCTGCCCAGCAGGGCGGCCAGCCGCCGGGCGATCTCCCGGCGCTCGTCCTCCGCCTCGGGAAGCAGCTTGGGATCGACCACGATGGATAGGGAGGCCCGGCTCCCCGCCAGCAGCTCACCTCGGCGGTCGCGGATCTCGCCCCTCGGCGCGGGGGTGGCCACCACCCGCACCTGCTGACGCTCCGCCTCCTCCTCGTACACCGCCCCGGCCGCCACCTGCAGGAACCACAGCCGGAAGAAGAGCGCCGCGAACAGGGCCAAGAAGGCCACCCCCAACATGGCCAGGCGCCTCCCGGACCTCACGACACCCACCTGCGCCCGCGCCGGCTCTCCATGAGCAGGCTGACCGCCGGCAGCACCGCGGCGGCCAGCACCAGGTTGAAGACGGGCACCAGCAACAGCTTGCGCATGATCAAGGCGTCGGAGAGAAGAGCACGGCCGAACAGCGTACCGATCACGGCGAACAAGGTCTCCCCGACGAAGGTGAGCAGCAGCACACCGCCGGCGGTGGCCAGGATGCTGCCTTCCAACCGGTCACGAAGCCGCACGGCCAGGAAGGCCACCACCGTCAACACCAGCGCCCGCAGCCCGAGGGGGGTGGCCCCCAGCAGGTCGGCCACCAGCCCACCGCTGAAGCCCGTCAGGACCGCCGGCTCCGGGGCCAGGTGCCGGATGGTGGCCAGCACGGCCAGCAGCACCAGGTCCGGGGCCACCAGGAAGGGCCGGACGCGCATCAGGGCCGAAGTCTGGACCAGCACGGCCAGCAGCACCACCAAGAGGGCGATGGCGACGGGGCGCGGCCTCACGGGCCGTCTTGCGAGCCCTCGCTCGCCGTCCCCCCTCCCGCCTGGGGTGCTTCAGCCGACTCCTCCACCTCGCTCGTCCACAGGATCACCTTCACGTAGTCGAGGCGGTTGAACTCGACGGCCGGGCGCACCTTCGTCCTCAACAGGAAGCCGCCTTGGGGACGGGCCGCAGCGGCCACCGCCCCCACCGACAGGTCGGGCGGGTAGAGGTCGCTGCCGGCGGTGACGATGCGATCCCCCTCGGCGAGCGGCTGGCTGGCCTCGAACAAGGTGAGGGCGAGATGGCCGGCCCCGCGCCCCTGCACCACCCCCAGGTCGCGGCTGCGGGCCGCCCGCACGGCCACGCTCTGCTGGGGGTCGATGATCAGGCTCACCTTGGCGGAGGCTTCGGTCACCGTGGCGATGCGGCCCACCAGCCCCAGCTCGTCCACCACCGCCATGTCCACCGCCACCCCGTCGTCCAGACCCTTGTCGATGACCACCGAATAGTCGAAGCTGGAAGGGCCCACGGACATCACCCGGGCCGCCACCGTGCGGGTCTGCAACTCCTCGGGAAGAGACAGGTTGAGGACGGCCCGCAGCTCGGCGTTGTCCGACTCCAGGTCCTCCAGCTTGCCCACCTGGGCGCGCAGGCTCTCGATCTCCGACCGCAGGCGCTCGTTCTCGGAGCGGAGCCCGGCCACGTTGGCCAGGCCGTCAACCAGGTCGGCGATGGGGCTGGCCACCGAGCTGATCACTCCCTGCACCGGGCTGAGAAGCGCCTGGGACCCCTCGCGCAGGGTGCCGGTGACGCCCTCACCGGCGGTGCGGACGTCCAGGGTCATCAAGATGAAGGACACCACCGTCAGGGTTATGAAGAGGAGAGTCGATCGGTCGGAGCGGTGGTACTCCCACATCAGCCGTTCCTCCCCACCGTGCCCATGGGGCCCATGGGGCCCATGGAGCCGGAGGGCGTGCACGACCGGCGAGGAAGGCAGCGCCTCACGGTGGCTAGGGGCGGCTGGATGAGACCAGCACCCCTTGCAACACCTCGAACTCGTCGAGGCATTGCCCCGATCCCAGCACCACCGAATGCAGCGGGCGCTCGGTGGTGACGATCGGCATGCCGGTCTCGTGAGCCAGACGGACGTCGATGCCCCGCAGCAAGGCCCCTCCCCCGGTGAGGACGATGCCGCGCTCGATGATGTCGGCGGCCAGTTCGGGAGGGGTCTTGTCGAGGGTGAACTTGACGGCGTCGACGGTGGCCTGCACGGGCTCCTCGACCGCCTCGCGCACCTCCTGGCTGCTTAGGACGACCGTCTTGGGCAGCCCCGACACCAGGTCGCGGCCCCGCACCTCGGCGGCTGGCTCCTCGGCGTAGGGGAAGGCGGAGCCGATGGCCATCTTGATCTGCTCGGCGGTGCGCTCCCCCAGCATCAGGTTGTACTCCTTTTTCACCCAGTTGATGATCGACTCGTCGAGCTCGTCGCCGCCGATGCGGATGCTCTGGGAAACCACAATGCCTCCCAGGGAGATCACCGCCACCTCGGTGGTGCCGCCGCCGATATCCACCACCATGCTCCCCGATGGTTCGTGCACGGGGAGACCGGCTCCGATGGCGGCCGCCATCGGCTCTTCGATGGTGTAGGCGCGGCGGGCGCCGGCATGGTAGGCGGCCTCCTCCACCGCCCTGCGCTCGACGCCGGTGATGCCGGAGGGAACGCAGATCACGATTCGGGGCTTTGCCCAGCGGCGACGGTGCACCTTCTGGATGAAGTAACGCAACATCTTCTCAGTGATGTCGAAGTCGGCGATCACCCCGTCGCGCAAGGGGCGGATGGCCTGGATGTAGGAAGGGGTCCGCCCGATCATGCGCTTGGCCTCCATGCCCACCGCAAGCGCCCGGTTGTCTCGGGTGTTGATGGCCACCACCGACGGCTCATTGAGGACGATGCCTACCCCTCGCACGTAGACCAGGGTGTTGGCGGTGCCAAGGTCGATGGCCATGTCCCGGCCTGCAAACGACAAGAGACTCTCTGGCACGGAAGGCCCCGCTTTCGATTGCCGGTCAGCTTAGTGACGGCCTGCTCACCGCCGCCAACAAGGGTGGAAGCGAACCTTAGGTTGTTCCCCACGTCTCACGTGGACTTCTCTCTAATGTCTGGGGGGGGCGTGATGCGGAAGGCGGTAGGCATAGCCATGCGTCCCCACTCAGCCCTCCCCTAGCCCGGCCGTAGACCTGGCGGGAGGAGGTCTCAGCCCTCCCCTTGCCCGAAGAAGATCTCCAGCTCCCGCCGGGCGCTCTCAGAAGAGTCGGACCCGTGCACGAGGTTCTCGCCGATGTCCAAGCCATAGTCG
>JALYHC010000277.1 GCA_030776765.1 Actinomycetota bacterium
CGCACCCCTCCCAGGATGGCGGCGATGGTGATCTGGATGGAGATCAGCAGCGCCAGGGTGCTGGGCGGATCGACGAACAGGACGTACTGGGCGTAGAAGCCTCCCGCCACCGCCACCGCCACCGCCGAGAAGGCGAAGGCCACCTGCTTGTAGAAGGTGACGGGGACCCCCATGGCGGCGGCCGCCTTTTGGTCCTCGCGGATGGCGATCAGGTAGTAACCGGTCCGGGAGCGCAGGATGAAGAAGGTGGCCACCAGGGCCAGGACCAGCAACAGCAGCGCCAGGTAGTAGTACTCCCACTTCTGGCGACCGGAGAACTGCAGTTCCGCCAGGCTGTCCTGCTGAAGGGGGATGGAGAGACCGCTGGCTCCCCCCACCCACTCCCAGTTGAGGAACACCACCCGCATGATCTCCCCCAAGGCGATGGTGGCGATGGCGAAGTAGTGCCCCCGCAGCCGGAAGACCGGGCCGCCCAGCGCCAGGGCGAGCGCCACCGCCAAGGCGGCCCCGATCACGATGCTCGCCCACGGATTGAGGCCCAGCTTGCCACCTCCCACCGCCGCCGCGTAGGCACCTACCCCGAAGAACATGGCGTGCCCCAGCGAGATCTGGCCGGTGAAGCCGCCCAGCAGGTTCCAGCCGGTCGCCATCAGGGCATACAGGCAGGTCAGCACCCCCAAGTTGTGGAGGTAGGGCGAGTCGAACAGCAGCGGGTAGAGCCCGAAGCCGGCCAGGAAGACCACCCACGGCACCAGCTCCCTCCGGTCGAAGCGCTCCTGGAGGGCGCTCTCCTGCTCGGGCGCCGCCTGGGAAGCGGCCTCCCGCTCCAGGTCGGTGGTGGCCTCGGCCATTCAGTGCCTCCCCAGCAGTCCCTGTGGCTTGAGGATCAGCACCACCACGAAGAGGACGAAGAGCCAGAGCTCCTTGTAGGAGGTGGCGAAGTAGAAGCCGGCCAGATTCTCGAGGAGCCCCACCATCATCGCCGCCAGGAAGGCCCCTCCGATGGAGCCGAAGCCCCCCATGGCCACGATGATGAAGGCGGTCAGCCCGAAGGCCAGGCCGGCATTGGGGTGGATGGGCTGATAGACGGCCACCAAAGCGGCGGCCACCCCGGTGGCGGCGCCTCCCACCAGCCAGGCCAGTGCGAACATCCGATTGGCGTCGATCCCCATCAGTATCGCCGCCTGGCGGTCCTGGGAGGTGGCCATGAGCGCCCGCCCCGGCCGGGTGCGGAACACGAACCAGCCCACTGCCGCGGTGCCCAGCAGGCTTCCCACCGCCGCCACCAGCTGGGGGCCGGGGATCGACATCCCGGCCACCGAGAGGCGCACGCCGAGGATGCCCGAGCCTCCGATGGCCCGGAAGTTGGAGGAGAAGAGCGCCTGGGCGGCGCCCCGCAGGAAGATGAGCAAGCCGAAGGTCACGAAGATCTGGGAGAGCAGCGTGCCCCGCATGGCCGGCCGCACGAAGGTGAGGTAGCTCACCACCCCCAGCAGGCCGATGGCCGCCGCGGCCAGCGGAATGGCCAGCAGGGGATCGAGCCCCAAGATCGCCCAGGCGAAGAACGCCACGTACATGCCCACCATCACGAACTCCCCGTGGGCGAAGTTGACGATGTCCACCACCCCGAAGATGAGGGTCAGCCCCACCGCCACCAACGCCAGCACCGCCCCGAGGAGGAGGCCGTTCACGATGAGCTGCGGCAGCACCTCCATGGGCGTGAGGGCCGCCCGGGGCTAGCGCTCGCTATAGGGGGGCAGCGGCCAGACCACCTCGGCGGTAGCGTTCTCGAAGGGCCAGACCAACTTGTACTCGCCTTCCAGGTACTGCAGGATCACCCCGGCGGCCAGCTCGTTCTGCCCGCTCTCGTCGAAGCGGATGCCCTCTCAGGGCATGATGGTCTGCTCGGCGCTCAGGTCCACCCCCGCCAGCGCCTCGCGGACTGCGGCCGGCTCGGTGCTGCCGGCCTGGTTGATGGCATGGAAGAGCGTCAGCGCACCGGTGAAGGTGCGGGCCGAGTTCTCGTCCATGGGCGTGCCGTAGCGCTCCTCGAACATCTCCGCCACGGTGACCGCCGCCGGGCGGTCTCGCACCGCATCCAGGGCCCAGGCGG
>JALYHC010000278.1 GCA_030776765.1 Actinomycetota bacterium
CGCCCGGGCGCACTACGGGGTGGTGACCGTGGAGAACCACTTGGTGGTGGGCGGGCTGGGCTCGATAGTGGCCGAGCTGATCGCCGAGCAAGGGCTCGGCCGCCGCCAGGTGCGCGTGGGCATCCAAAACACCTTCTGCCACGGGGGGAGTCGCAACTACCTGCTCGATTACTACGGCCTGGCGGCGCCCAACGTGGTAGGAGCGGTGGAGCGGCTGCTGGGTCGCCCTACAGGAGTAGACCGTGAGGCGCTGCGCTTCCCCGACCTGGCCCAAGTGCCACCGGCCGCCGCCGCCGCCGCCAAGGCGGAGGCGCTCTAGCCGGGCCTACCCCCGGTAGCGCTCCACCAGCTCCTCAGGGGTGCCGGTGCGAGCGGTGAACCCGGTGTCGTCCAGTTCGAGGAGGCCCGCCACGTCACGGGCCGCTTCGATCACCTCCCCGGGCTGAAGGCCCGGATCGACTCCCAGGTCGGTGAGCATGCAGACCAGGTCCTCGGTGGGGATGTTGCCGGTGTCGTAGTTCCCCTTGGGGAGCACGATCCCGCCCCCGATGCCGCAGATGGAGGCGTCGAAGCCGGCTACTCCCGCCTGCAGGCCGGCCAGCGCGTTGGCGAGGGCCATGCCGTTGCCGTTGTGCAGGTGAAGGGCCAGGGGGAGGTCCGGCCACTCCTGCCGGATGAGTCGACAGAGGGACGCCACCCGGCCCGGGCCGGCCATCCCCGTGGTGGCGGCCAGTGATACCTGCGCAGGCCCCAGGGGAAGGGCCCTCTCGATGAGGTTCAGCACCGTTGCCGGAGGGGTGTAGCCCTCCCACGGCGAGAAGAAGGCCATCGAGATGCTGGCCACCCACGGCGTGCCGGCCTCCCGGGCAACCTCTGCCACCTGCTCCAGCGCCTGCAGGCCCTCTCCGATAGACATGTTCTGGTTACGGCGGCTGTAGGTCTCCGAGGCGCTCATCAGGCCCACCATCACGTCCACGCCGGCGGCCACCGCCCGCTCCGCCCCTTTTCGATTGGGCACCAGGCCTCGGTAGCGCACCTCCTCCAGTCGAGGGAGCCGCTCGAGCAGCGCCTCGGCATCGGCCAGCTGTGGCACCACCTTGGGATGGACGAAGCTGGCCGCCTCCACCTCTTTCACCCCGGCGGCCAGCATGCGCTCGATCATCGCCGCCTTGGTGCCGGTGTCGTACACCCGGTCGATGGCCTGCAGGCCGTCTCGGGGCCCCACCTCGACGAGGGTGACCCGGGGGGGGAGGTGTAGATGGTCGGACGATGGGGATGGGCTCACACGACGCCCTTCTCGCGCAGGGCCTCGACCTGCTCCGGTCGGTAACCCAGCTCTGCGAGGACCTCGTGAGTGTCGGCCCCGTGAGGGCGCCCCAGGCTGCGTATCTCCCCAGGCGTGCGGCTGAGGATCGGCCGCACGTTGCCCA
The DNA here is from genome assembly GCA_030776765.1 of Actinomycetota bacterium. GTDB lineage: Bacteria > Actinomycetota > Acidimicrobiia > Spongiisociales > JALYHC01 > JALYHC01. The sequence continues at coordinate 1,431 of JALYHC010000278.1, forward strand.
CCCGCACAGTTCCCAGCTCGGGGTCCTCCACCGGGATGAGCAGCTCCCGAGCCTGGTACTGGGGGTCCTCGGCCAGGGAGGCGGCGTCGTGCACCGGGGCCACCCCACCCTCGGCCATCAGCACCTCGAGCGCCTCGTGGCGGGTGCGTTGCTCCAGCCACTCGGCCATCACCCGGTCCAGCTCCTCGTGATGCTCACCCCGGGACCGGGAGGTGGCGAAGCGAGGGTCGTCGACCAACTCCGGGCGGCCGATGGCCCGCATGATGCTCTCGAAGATCGACTGAGTGCTGGCCGCCACCGCCACCCACTGCCCGTCACCACAGCGATAGAGGTTGCGGGGGGCGGCTCGCTCCCAGATGTTTCCCCGCCGCTCCAGCACCTCGCCGAGCTGGTCCCAAACGATCGACTGGACTCGCAGCAGCGAGTAGACCGCCTCGGCGATGGCCAGGTCGATGTACTGACCCTGGCCGGAGCCTCCCGGGCGGTCCCGCTCGTACAGGGCCACCATCGTGGCGTAGCTGCCCAGCAGAGCGGTGATCTGGTCGCCCAGGGCCAGGGGTGGCAGGGTGGGAGGGCCATCCGGCCAGCCGTTGAGATGGGCGAGGCCGCTGGCCGCCTCGGCCAGGGTGCCGAAGCCGGGCCTCCTGGCGTAAGGGCCCGTCTGGCCCCACCCGGTCACCCGCACCATCACCAGCCGGGCGTTGACCGCCCGCAGGTTCTCCCAGCCCAGCCCCCACGCCTCCAGCGTGCCGGGGCGGAAGTTCTCGATCACCACGTCGGCTCGCTCGGCGAGCCGCAGGGCGATCTCGCGTCCCTCCAGGGACTTCAGGTCGAGGGTGATGGCCCGGTGGTTGCGCCAGTCGCTCTTCCACCACAGGGACACCCCGTCCTTCTTCTCGCAGCTGAGCTCCCGGAAGGGGTCGGGACGCTGGGGGTGCTCCACCTTGACCACTCGGGCCCCGAAGTCCCCGAGGCGGGCGCCGATCCAGGGACCCGCCCCCATGATGGCCAGGTCGAGGACCTCGATGCCGTCGAGGGCGACTTGGGCCACGGCACTCCTTCTCCCCGGGTGTGAGCCAACTTACTCGCCGGGAGCGACGGCAGCCCGAGGCGAGCGCTTGGAGGCGAGCGCTTGATAGGTTGAGGCGATGGAGATCCTCCTCACCCTGGTGGGGTTCGGCATAGTCTCCGGGGCGGTGGCGGCGGTCCCCGCTTTGGGCCTCACTCTGATGTACGGGTCATCTCGCTTCATCAACTTCGCCTACGGCGAGTGGATGACACTGGCCGCCTTCCTCACCTTGAGCTTGTCGGGCGTGGCACCCCTCTGGCTGGCCTCGGCAGGTGCCATCCTGGTTGTGGCGCTGTACGGCCCTCTGGCCAACCGGGTGGTGTTTCGACCCCTGGCCGACCGTCACGGCCTGGTACTGCTGGTCACCTCCCTGGGCCTCTCGTTCGTGATGCAGAACGCCATCCGGGCTATCTGGGGGGTGAGCGTACGCCGCCTCGAGACCCCTTCGGCTCTGGGGCGAGGCATCACCTTCGGGCCCCTCCGCTTCACGCCGCTGCAGCTGATCATCCTCGGGGTGGCCCTCCTCGTCATGGCGGGTGCGGCCTACCTGCTGCTGCGCACCGACTTGGGGATGAAGATCCGGGCGGCCGCCGAGAACCGAGAGCTGGCCCGAGTGACCGGCATCCGGGTGGAGAGGATCTCGGCGCTCACGTGGGGGCTGGCCTCGGCGCTGGCCGCGCTGGGCGGGATCATGGTGGCTCTCACGGCCTCCTTCACGCCCAGCCTGGGCTTCACGCTGCTTTTGATCGTGGCCTCCGCGATGATCCTCGGCGGGATGGGATCCCCGGTGGGGGCGGTGGTCGGTGCGCTCATCCTCGGCGTCGCCATGGAGGTCTCGACGATCGTCATCAGCGGGGCTCTCAAGCCGGCGGTGGCCTTCGCCACGTTGGCGGCAGTGCTGCTCGTCGAGCCTTCCGGGTTGTTGGGGAGGCGAGCATGATCGACTTCCTGGTCATCGCTGGGGTCATGGTCGGCTTCTTCGTCATCCTGGCCTCCGGCCTCAACCTGCAGTGGGGCTTGACCGGCCTGGCCAACTTCGGCCCGGTGGGCTTCTTTGCCCTGGGCGCTTACGTGACCGGCTTGGTGATGGTGCCGCCGCCGGAGGTGAGCGGCCGTACCACCGATTCCTTTCTCTTCGCCCTGGGCTGGCCCTGGCCGGCCGGGTTGGCGCTCGCCCTGGCCGTCACCGCTGTGGCCGCCCTGTTGTTGGGCTACGCCCTCCTGCGCACCGATCTGGAGCCGCTCTTCGTCGCGGTGATCACCCTGGCCTTCGCCGAGATCCTCTTCCTGCTCCTCGTCACGCAGAAGTGGCTGGCCAACGGCTTCAATGGCATCCGCGGGATCGACCGCCCATTCGGGCAGCGCATCGGTTTCGACGACTACGACACGTTCTTCCTCGTGGTGGTGCTGGCGGTGGCGGCAGTGGTGTTCGTTTTCGTCCGCTACGTACAGTCCAGCCCGTACGGCAGGGTGCTGAAGGGGATCCGGGAGGACCCGGCGGCGGTCCAGGCCTTGGGCCACGACATCCGCGCCTTCCGCCTGTCGGCCTTCGTGATCGGCTGCCTGATCATGGCGCTGGCCGGGGCCTTGTGGGTCCCCTTCGTAACCGTGGTCGATCCCTCCGCGTTCGGAACCGAGCAGACCTTCCTGATATGGGCGGTGCTGATCATCGGCGGGTCGGGGAACGCCTGGGGGCCGGTGGTCGGGGGTGCCCTGGTGGTGGGCCTGGTGCAGCAGGGGACTCGCTTCCTCCCCGCCGGGCAGGCCTTCGCCGATCTGGTGGGGCCGCTGCGAGGCGTGTCCATCGGGGTGCTCATGATCCTGTTCCTCCGCTTCCGGCCGGACGGCATGGCGGCCGAGTCGGAACGCCGCATTGCTCCGGCAGACCGCTGATGCTGGCCGTCTCGGACCTGCGGAAGTCCTTCGGGGGCGTCCGAGCGGTGGATGGCCTGGACCTCGAGGTGCGGGAGCATGAGATCGTCGGCCTGATCGGGCCGAACGGCGCGGGCAAGACCACCGCCTTCAACCTCATCACCGGCGCGCTCCGTCCAGATGGCGGCTCGGTCCGCTTGCGCGGTGTGGAGGTGGCCGGCTTCCGACCCCACGAGATCGCCCGGAGAGGGCTGATTCGCTCCTTCCAGGTGCCTCGCATCTTTGAACGGATGACCGTGCTGGAGAACATGCTGCTTGCGGCCAGAGACCGCTCCGACACGCACCTGCTGCACACGTTGGTCGCGCCGCGGGAGGCCCGCATGCGGGAGAGCCGGTCGGCCGCCGAGGCGATGGAGCGGCTGGAGCGCTTCGGTCTCGACCACCTCGCCCAGGAGTTCGCTGGCGTGCTGTCGGGAGGCCAGCGCAAGCTGCTGGGTTTGGCGCGGGCGCTGATGGCCGAGCCGACCCTGCTGCTCCTGGATGAGCCGGCCGCCGGCGTCAATCCCGCTCTGGCCGGGGAGATCGCTGCCCGGCTCCTCGGGCTGAGGGCGGAGGGGATCACGCTGCTGGTCGTGGAGCACAACCTGGGCTTCTTGGGGCAGATCGCCGACCGGGTGGTGGTGATGGCAGAGGGGCAGGTGCTGACCGAGGGGAGCATGGCTGAGGTGCGCCGCCATCATGAGGTGCTGGAGGCTTACCTGGGGCGGTCGACCACGGCCGGAGCGGCTTCGGTAGAGTCCCCGATCTGACGGGAGGAGGGACATGAGCGCCACAAGAGGAACCGCCTTGATCTCCCTGCTGGCGGCGCTGGCCCTGCTGGCGGCCGCCTGTGCGGGAGGCGAGGGGGCGGGAGCGGGCATCACCACCGCCGAGCCGAACACCGTCGCCCCCGCCACAACAGCGACATCGACCACCACAGGGGGAGGGGCAGCCACGAGCCCGATGCTGCTCGGCCTGGCCGCCCCCTACACGGGCGAGAAGTCCTTCCTCGGCCCCAATCTGCAGAAGGGTGTCGAGGTGGCGGTGGCCGGGGTGAACCAAGCCGGCGGGGTGGCGGGTGAGGACCTGCAGCTGGTGACCGCCGACACGGAGGGCACCGCCCAGGGAGCCATCGCTGCCGTGGAGAAGCTGATCCAGCAGGACCAGGTTCACGCCATGGCAGGTCCCACTTCGGTCACCGTGATGAGCGTTCTGGAGCGCATCCAGGCATCAGGTGTGCCAACCATGATCATCGCCGGCACGGCCGCCCTGGACGACACCATCAGGGGGGAGACCACCTTTCGAGGCACCGCCTCGGACTCCCTGGTTGGGCCGGCAATGGTACAGGCGGCGGTCAACGCCGGGAAGGAGGAGTGCGCCATCGTTGTGGAGTCGCTGGAGGGGGCCCAGTCGGTCAAAGAGACCATCAAGCCCGCCATGGAGGCATTGGGCGTGGAGCTCGTCGCCGAGGTCGACATCGCCGTCGGCCAGCCCTCCTACCGCTCGGAGCTCCTCCAACTGGTGGAGGCCTCTCCCGGCTGCGTCTTCTTCGAGATCTCCCCGCAGAGCGCCAGCCAGTTCTGGCAGAACGCCAGCGAGTTCCCGGAGGTCCAGGAGATGCTGTGGGTGGGGAATGACGTGGTCCTCAACGAGGACTCCATAGCCGCCCTCCAGCCGGTGGTCGAGGAGCTGGAGCTGGTGGCCATCTCACCCGCTTCGGTAGGACCAGGTCGAGAGGACTACCTGGCCGCTTACCAGGAGATGTTTCCGGACGACGAGGAGCCCGTCATCCTGGCCGACCTGGGCTACGACGCAACCAACGTGCTGACACTGGCCGCCCAGGCCGCCGGCTCCGTCGAGCACTCAGCCATCGCCGGGAAGGTCATCGAGGTCTCGCGGGAGGGCGAGGCGTGCACGACCTTCGCCCAGTGCCAGGAGTTGTTGGACGGGGGTCAGGACGTCGACTACCAGGGGGCGTCCGGCTCGGTGAACATCGACGAGACCGGCAACTCTGCCAGTGGCTTCGGAGTGTTCGAGATCGAGGGCGGCCAGTCGGTGCAGGCGGGTGAGGTAGCCGAGCAGGACGTGGCCGAGCTGGTCGAGAAGCTTCGGGGCTGACGGGGGGGATCATTCGCGCCTCGCCGAGCCCGAGAGGTAGGGCTGGCGCCTGGGGAAATGAGGGACCTCTCCTGCACGTCGAGGGCCTGGTCGCCGGCTACGCGGTCACACCCATCCTGCACGGCGTGTCCCTGTCGGTTCGGCCTGATCAGCTCGTGGCGGTCGTCGGTCCCAATGGGGCAGGCAAGTCCACTCTCGTCAAGGCCATCGTCGGCCTGCTCCATCCCTGGCGGGGCACCATCACCTTCCGAGGAGAGTCAGTTGCCGGCTTTCCCCCCGAGCGGCTGGTGCGGCTGGGGATGGCCTACTTGCCGCAGCTGCGCAACGTCTTCTCCAGCATGTCGGTGGAGGAGAACCTCAGGCTGGCCGGCCACTTGCACAAGCGCCAGCGGGCCCGCAGGATCGAGGAGGTCTTCCGCCTGTTTCCCGACCTCCGGCGCCGGGGGGAGGCACGGGCCGAAGACCTCTCCGGCGGGCAGCGGCAGATGCTGGCCCTGGCTCGAGCCCTCATGCTGGAGCCCGAGCTGCTGATCCTCGACGAGCCGACCGCCGGCCTGGCACCCCGCCTAGCCGACCTTCTCTTCGAAAAAGTGGCCGAGCTCAAGGACCAGGGAGTGGCCATGCTGGTGGTGGAGCAGAACGTCGAACGGGTGTTGAAGGCCGCCGATCACGCCTACGTGCTGGCCGCAGGGGAGAACCGCTTCGACGGGCCAGGACAGGCGGTCCTGGCCGACGCGGAGGTGGGCAGGTTGTATCTGGGAGGCTGAGGGGCAACCGCAGGTTTCCTCACTGCTTCGCCTGGGTAACCGGGGTTGGAGTGGTCGAAGGAGGGCACGGTGGACAGGGCGGACGTGGTCGGCTGGGCGGTGAGGAACTACGAGGGCGACAGCTTGGGCAAGGTGGACGAGGTCACCAGGGACCCGGACACAGGGGAGGTGACCCACGTGGTGGTCAAGTCGGGAGGTTTCTTCGGCGGCGAGCAGGAGTCGTTGCCGGTCGACTGGGACAGCCTGGAGATCGACGAAGACAACCAGATCGTCATGGTGCAGGCTTCCAAGGACAGCTTTTGGAAACCGGGGGAAGGGCCCTCGGGCTCCGATCGGGGAAGGATGACCCCTCACTGACCTGTAGTTGGGTCAGCCGCCAGGACGGTGTAACCGAGCGACCTCGCTGCCCCGGAGGTCATAAGGTCGATGGCTCGGTCCGCCGGACCGCTCCGCGGCCAGCTACGTCCCCCGCCGCACCAGGTAGTCCCGCACCACGAAGGCCCCCAGCTGCTGGTCGTCCACAGAGAAGACCCGGCCTCGCACCAGCCGGGCCAGCCGATCGATGAAGTGCACGAGGCCCGGTGAGCGCTCCAGCATGAAGATGTTCATGGTGATGCCCGACCTGGCGAGGCGCAGGGCCTCCTGGTAGGTGCGCTCCAGGGTCTCTCGCACAGGGGGCCAGTGGAAGAAGACGTGCTCGCCGACCAGGTGGGCGGTGGGCTCCCCGTCGGTGACCAGCAGCACCTGCTTGGTGGACGCCGGCTGCCTCGACAGGAGGCGGCCGGCCAGCAGGAAGGCGTGCTCCATGTTGGTCCCGTAGACCGGCTCCCAGTCCACCTTGGTGAGGTCGGTGGGCTGCAGCTTGCGGGCGTAGTCGGAGAACCCGACCACCGAGAGGTGGTCCTCCGGATACGTCGTCTGGATCAGCGTGTGCAGGGCCAGCGCCATCTGCTTGGCATGGGCCCAGTGTCCCCGCAATGGCATGGACCGGCTCATGTCGAGCAGCAGGACGGTGGCGGTCGAGGTACGCACCTCCGCCTCGGCCAGCTCGAAGTCGTCGGGGTGGAGGCGGACCGGCCCATCCGCATGTCCGCCTTCCCGCACCACCGCGTTGTAGACCGTCCTCTGAATGTCGATCCGAAAGGGGTCGCCGAAGCGCCAGGGGCGGGTTGAGCCGGTGGGCTCCCCGAAGCCACCCGCCTCACGCACCTGGTGCGAGCCGAAGCGGTCCAGGGTGAGGCGCTCGAAGACCTTGGCCAGCGCCCGCTCGCCAAGCTTGCGCAGGCCGCGAGGGGTGAGCTCCAGGCGGCCCTGGCGGCGCACCACCATCCCGGCCTCCTCCAGTGCCCGCTCCAGGCGGCGGAGCCGCTCCACGTCCCGAGCCGCCTCCTCTCCCAGGCTGCGGCGCACCTGCTCGATGTCCACGTCCTCCAGCGTTGCCCCCGGGTAGTCCTGGCGCATGCACGCCTCGAGCTGCTCGAACCGGGAGATCTCCTCGATCTCGGAGAGCGCCTCGCCCATCCCCAGCGGCTGGTCACCCTGCATCTGCACCGGCTGGTCCCATCCCAGCTCCGGCAGTAGAGAGCGCAGGTTGCCCAGGAGCTGGTCGACCTGGAACTGCAGGTCGAGGTCGTCGAGCAGCTCCCGGGCGAGGGCCTCGAGCTGGGCACGATACTGGGGGGACAGGGAGGCCAGCAGGCGGCTCATGGCCGCCGCCCGGCGTGCCAGACCCTCCAGGAGCTCGTCCAGATTGCGCGGGTCGTCGGGAAAGAAGCGACCGTGGCGGCGCATGAACTCGTCGAACTCGTCCCGGGAGGGGCCGGTGCCCAGGCGGCGCTGCTCGAGCATGCGGTTCAGGTCGGCCAGCATGTCCTTGAGGGCCGCCCGGTCCTGCTCGCCGAAGTCGCGCATCTGGCCGGCCACCCGGTCGAGGTAGCCGCCCAGGACCTCCTGGCGCAGGCGCTCGAGCAGCTCCTGGAAGCGGCGCCCCGCCTCCGAGGAGGCGAAGGAGTAGTGGCGCAGGGCCTCTACCTGGCCGGCCGGCTGGGAGGGAAGCTGGTCGAGGACCGCCTCCCGGAAGCGGGCCTCCGGCTCCTGGCGTTCGGCCAGGGCTTCCCGCTCCAGGCCCACGATCTCCTCCAGCTCCTGGCGGAGCTCGTCCAGCAAGCCGTCGATCCGGCCCTGGTGCCGGCGGGCCTCCCCAAGGCGCCGCAGGCGGTCACGAAGCGACTGCAGTCCCCCGAAGCTCCCCGGCATGCCGTGTTCCAGGAGGCGGCGCAGCGCCTCCTCGGGGCTCCGGCCGGCCAGCAGCTCGTCGGAGAGGGCGTCGGAGAGCGGGTTGGCGGGGGTCAGCTCCGAGAAGGGATCCTGGCTGCCGTCCCAGCGCGAGTAGCGGAAGACGCTCACGCCGCCTTCTCGCGGCCCGAGTACAAGGATCCCTGGGGGGAGGCCAGCTTGTTGAGCCTGCGGGAGAGGTGCAGCCCCTCGAGGGCGAACTCCAGGGCGGACGCGGCCATGGCGGGCGAGGCGTCCGGCAGCTCCAGCCGGCGCAGCAGCGCCTCCAGCTCGGGTGACTCCCCGAAGTGCTCCAGCAGCACCGAGGCGGGCACCAGGTCGCCGCTCTCCACCACCAAGTCGTCTTGTTGGAAGGGCCGCAGCAGTCCCGAGAAGTCGAAGCCTGAGAGGTGGCGGCGGAAGACCTCCAGCACCGCGTAGGCGAGCAGCTGGGTGAGGACTTCTTCCTCCCGCCCTTCCTCGAAGGCCTCGAACTCCACCCGGCCGCTGGAGGACTGCAGCACCGCCGGCAGGTCAGCCACCCGCGGCACCGCCTCGGGCTCGGCGTTGCGTAGGCCGCGCCGCACCGCCGAGGCGGCCAGGGTCTCGAGGTTGGCGATGGAGAGCCGTACCGACACGCCCGAGCGCTGGTTGATGTGCGGGGAGAGACGGGCTTGTCGGGTGAACTCGGCCAGGATCTCCTTCATGAAGCCGGGGACCTGGGCCGCCATGCCGGACGCTGGCCGGCGGGCCTCCTGGTCCATGATGCGCATCTCCTCGCTGGGGCGCCGGGGGTAGTGGGTCCGTACCTCGCTGCCGAAGCGATCCTTGAGGGGGGTGATGATGCGGCCCCGGTTGGTGTAGTCCTCCGGGTTGGCGGACGCCACCAGCAGCAGGTCGAGGGGAAGGCGGACCGCAAAGCCCCGGATCTGCACGTCTCGCTCCTCCAGGATGTTGAAGAGTGAGACCTGGATGCGGGCCGGGAGGTCGGGAAGCTCGTTGATGGAGAAGATTCCCCGGTGGGTGCGGGGTACCAGGCCGAAGTGCATGGTGAGCTCGTCCGAGAGGTAGCGCCCCTCCGCCACCCGGATGGGGTCCACGTCGCCGATCAGGTCGGCCACCGAGGTATCGGGTGTGGCCAGCTTCTCGGCATAGCGACGCCGTCGACCCACCCACTCCACCGGCGTGTCATCGCCGCGCTCGGTCACCAGGAGGCGGCAGCGGGCGCAGATGGGACGGGAGGGAGAGTCGTTCACCTCGCAGCCCTCCACGATGGGAGCCTCCGGATCGAGCAGGTCGACCAGGGCACGGATCAGCCTGGTCTTGGCCTGCCCGCGCTCTCCCAGCAGGACGAGGTCGTGCCCGGCCAGCAGTGCCCGCTCCAGCCCGGGCACCACGGTGTCCTCGAAGCCCACCACGCCGGGGAACAGTTCCTCGCCGGCGGTCAGGCGGCCGATGACGTTGTGCCGCAGCTCCTCTTTCACCGAGCGGTCTCGCCAGCCTCCGGCCTGCAGCTCGCCCAAGGTGGTGGGGCGGGGCCTCATGGCCCTAGCGTAGGGCGAGGGCGCCGCTGGTGCGCGCTGGCTATCTTCCCCCAAAACAGGGGTAAAGAGAGGGCTTCACACAGGAGGTGCTCATGTTCAGGCTCATCCGGCTGGCCGGGCTGTTCGCGGCCGCCAAGTGGTTCGCGGGACAGATCTCACCGCCCCGGGAACGCATCCACATCGAGTCGCCGGGGGAATTGGATCTGGTGACCAGCCCCGTGCAGGTCTCCGGCACCGGGCACGCTGCCCAGCACAACGCTCTGGGAGTGCGCATCCGGGACGAGAACGGCACCGAGATCGGCAGCGGCAGCGTCACCGTGGGCGGTCCCTTGGGACAGCAGGGACCGTTCAGCGGCAGCGTCGCCTACACGCTGGCCGGCCCCGCCCAGCGGGGTCGCATCGAGGTGCTCGACACCAGTCCCCGCGACGGACAGGTCACCCACCTGTCGTCGGTCGAGGTGACCCTCTCCTGACCAGCCCCTACTCGCGGACCGCCTGGACCTCCAGCTCGATGTCGACCTGGTCGCCCACCAGGAACCCTCCGGCTTCCAGGGGCTGGTTCCAGGTGATGTCGTAGTCCTCGCGGCTGAGCTTGGTCGTTGCCGAGAAGAGGGCCTTGTCCTGTTGGTAGGGGTCCCTGATCAGGCCGAGGAACTCCACCTCCAAGGTGGTGGGGCGGGTCTGCCCGCGAATGGTCAGCTCGCCGCTCACCTGCCAGCGGTCGTCGGTGAACTGCGCCCCTGTGCTGCGGAAGGTGATCTCCGGGTACTCCTCCACGTAGAGAAAGTCCTCTGAGCGGAGGTGGTTGTCTCGCTGCTCCTCGTTGGTGTCGATGCTGGCCGCCTCGATGGTCACCTCCACCGTCGAGTGGCGGGGGTCCTCGGCCACCTCCAAGTAGCCGGAGAACCTCTGGAAGCGGCCCCGCACCCTGGCCAACATCAGGTGCCGGCTGACGAACTCCACACTGGAGTGAGCCGGGTCGATGCGGTACTTCCCGACCGGCGGCACAGCCTGCCCTTCGTACTTCCTGGTCTCGATGACTTGGGCCATCTCTCTCTCCTCCTTTCGGAAAATGGCGAGAGGGCCGACGTCCTCTCCTTCCGGCAACAGGAAGGCAGGCGGCGATGTTCCTTGGGTAATGGGCCTACCTGCGTTTGGCCCGGGCCCAGTCGAGGAAGCGGTCCGGCTCCCAGGTGTTGGCCACCGCCCGGCGCTCCACCCAGCCCCGCTGGGCGTTCAGCACTCCGAAGCGGAGGTTGTCCAGCTCTGCTACGTCATGGGCGTCGGTGCTGATCACGAAGACCACCCCCTCGCCTGCCCGGCGTAACACGTCTGCCGGGGCGTCGAGGCGGTCGAGGTTGCTGTTGACCTCGAGCGCCGTGCCGGTCTGTGCCGCCGCCTCCAGGAGCCGGTCGAGGTGCAGCTCGATCCCGGTCCGCTTGCCGATCCGGCGCCCGGTGAGATGACCGATGGCGTTCACGGCGGGATGCCGCATGGCCCGCACGACCCGCTCGGTTTGACGGTCGGGGTCCAGCCGGAAGTAGGAGTGGACGCTGGCCACGCACCAGTCGAATCCCATCAGGAACTCGTCGTCGTAGTCGAGGTCTCCTTCCAGGCCGATGTTGAGCTCGGCGCCGTGGAGGATCACCAGGTCGGGGTATGCCTCTTGCAGTTCCTCGATCCTGCGGGACTGCTTGCGCATCTCCTCCGGAGAGACGCCGTTAATGCTCAGGTCCTCGCCATGGTCGGTGATGGCCAGGTACCGGAGCCCCCGCTGGGCGGCAGCGGCCACCATCTCCTCCAAGCTGTCGCGCCCGTCCCCCGAGAGGGAGGTGTGATCGTGCAGGTCACCCTTGATGTCTGCCAGGGAGACCAGGTCGGGGAGGTCGTGGCGGGCGGCCGCCTCGACCTCGCCCGAGTCCTCCCGCAGCGGAGGCGGGACGAACTGCATTCCCAGCGCCTGGTAGATGTCGGCCTCGGTCTCAGAAGCGATCACCTCCTCGGTCTCCAGCTCGGAGAGGCCGTACTCGTTGAGGGTCCAGCCCTGACCCAGGGCTCGCTGGCGCAGGGCGATGTTGTGGGCCTTGGAACCGGTGAAGTAGACCATCGCCGCCCCCAGCTGGTGCGGCTCCACCACCCGCAGGTCGATCTGCATCCCACGATGGGTGACCACCGAGGACTTGGTGGCCCCCCGGGCAATCACCTTGGCAGCTACTGCCAGCTTGCAGAAGCGCTCCATGACCGGCTCCGGCTGATGGGAGGCGACCACGATGTCGAGGTCTCCGATGGTTTCCCGGAAGCGGCGCAGGCTGCCGGCGTACTCGACCCTGTCCGCCTGGGGAAGCCGTCGGAGCTCGGCCACCACCGCTTCGGCCAGCGGCAGCACTTGCAGGATGGGAGCTCGGTGCTGCTGGCCGGCCCGGTGCAGCTCCTCGATGCTGCGCGCCAAGTTCTCCTCGGTCTTGGCCCCCAACCCGCGGATCTCCCGCAGCTGCCGGCCCTCGATCACCGCCCTCAGGTCGTCGAGCGTCTCCACGCCGAGGCTCTCTCGGAGGATGGCCAGCTTCCTGGGTCCCAGGCCGGGCAGGCGGATCAGCTCGACGTAGCCGCTCGGGTACCGGCGGCGGAGCTCTTCCAGCTTGGGGATGGTGCCGCTCTTTGCGTACTGGCCGATCTTCTTGGCGATGCTGGTGCCGATCCCCTTGACCCTGGTCAGCTCGACCTCCGTCATGGTGGAGGCGTCGCCTTGCAGGCCCTCCACCGCCCGCGCCGCCCTTTCGTAGGCACGCACTCGGAACGACTGGGGGCTGCCGTCCTCCAGCTCGGTGAGCGTCGCCAGCTCGTGGAGGAGCCGGGCGATCTCCTGGTTGGCGGTCATCGGGACGAATCTACCGGTGCCTGCCGCTGCCACGGCTCGGGCGGCGATCGGCCCGCTTGATATGCTCGGGGAAAGCGACGAGAGGGGGAGCGATGTCCCTGGGCTACGACGGACGCCTGTACATACTGGCCTTCGATCATCGCGGGTCCTTCGAGAGCAAGCTCTTCGGCATCAAGGGCCGGCCGGACGCCGAGCAGGTCGAGCGCATCAAGGACGCCAAGATGCTGATCGCCGAGGGGTTCGAGCGAGCCCTCAAGCGGGGGGCGCCCAAGGACCAGGCCGGCATCCTGGTGGACGAGCAGTACGGCTCGGCCATCGCCCGCCGAGCCCATGAGCACGGGTGGACCTTCGCCATGCCGGTGGAAAAGAGCGGGCAGGACGAGTTCGACTTCGAGTACGGAGAGGATTTCGGCCGGCACATCGATGAGTTCGAGCCCACCTTCTGCAAGGTGCTGGTGCGTTACAACCCCGACGCCGATTCCGCATCCAATCGACGCCAGGCGGAGCGGCTGGCGCGGCTCTCCAACTGGCTGCGCGGGAGGGATGGCAGGTTCCTGTTCGAGCTGCTGGTGCCGGCCACCGACGAGCAGCTGGCGATGGTGGGCGGCGACGGGCAACGCTACGACCGGGAGGTACGCCCCGGCCTGATGCTCAACGCCATCACCGAGCTGCACGGGTCCGGCGTGGAGCCGGACGTGTGGAAGATCGAGGGCCTCGACCGCCAGGAGGACTGCCGGCGCATCGCCGGGCTGGTGAGGGGTGGCGGCAGGGACGAGGTGGGCTGCGTGGTGCTGGGCCGCGGCGCCGACGCCTCGGCCGTCGAGCACTGGCTGCGCCAGGGAGCCGGGGTGGAGGGCTACGTGGGCTTCGCCATCGGGCGCACCATCTGGTGGGACGCCCTCACCTCCTGGCTGGACGGCTCGATGGACCGCGAGCAGGCGGCCGAGCAGATCGCCGACAACTACCTGTGGGCCATCGACGTGTACGACGAGGCGAGCGCCCCTTCCGCCTGACCCAATTCGGTCTCTTCTGTTGACCCGGTGGGTCCAGTGAGCGGCCACGTGTGGTGGCAGACCGGGGTGATCTACGAGATCTACCCGCGCAGCTTCCAGGATTCCGACGGCGACGGGGTGGGGGATCTGGCAGGGGTGATCGAGCGCCTCGACTACCTGGCCGATGTGCTGGGAGTGGAGGCGATCTGGCTGGCGCCCTTCTATCCGTCGCCCATGGCCGACTTCGGCTACGACGTGGCCGACTACTGCGACGTCGACCCCCTCTTCGGCGACCTGGCCACCTTCGACCGCCTCTTGGAAGCCGCCCACGGCCGGGGCCTGCGGGTGATCGTCGACTGGGTGCCCAACCACACCTCCGACCGCCACCCCTGGTTCCTCGAGTCGCGCTCCTTCCGGGGAAGCGCCAAGCGCCATTGGTACGTTTGGCGGGATCCGGGGCCGCACGGGCCCCCCAACAATTGGCTGTCGGCGCTGGGCGGCTCGGCCTGGGAGTGGGACGAGGCGACCGAGCAGTACTACCTGCACTCCTTCCTTCCCCAGCAGCCCGACCTCAACTGGCGGAACCCCGAGGTGGAAGAGGTCATGCTGGAGACCCTGCGGTTCTGGCTCGACCGGGGGGTAGACGGGTTCCGGGTGGACGTGGCCCACTTCGTGATGAAGGACCCGGAGCTGCGCGACAACCCACCCAACCCGCAGCCGAGCGGCTGGATGGGCCTTCACCCCGTGCGGGAGTACGACCGGCAGCTCCACTTGTACGACCGGGGACATCCGGACGTCCACGAGGTGTATCGCAAGGTGCGCCGCCTGCTCGACTCCTACCGACCAGATCGGGTGGGCATCGGCGAGATCCACCTGTTCGAGTGGCCGGAGTGGGTCTCCTACTACGGCATCAACGACGAGTTCCACCTGCCGTTCAACTTCGCCCTGCTGGCCGCCCCATGGGAGGCGTGGGCGGTGCGTCAGGTGGTCGATTCCCTGGAGGCGGCGCTGCCGGAGGGGGCCTGGCCCAACTACGTGCTGGGCAATCACGACGAGGCGCGCTTGGCCAGCCGGCTGGGGGAGTGCCAGGCGCGTGTGGCCGCCCTGCTGCTGCTCACCCTGCGCGGCACGCCCACCCTGTATTACGGCGACGAGTTGGGGATGAGCGACCTGCTGATCCCTTCCCGCTTGCAGCAGGATCCCTTCGAGCGCCACGAGCCGGGGCGGGGGCGGGACGGCAGCCGGGCGCCCATGCCCTGGGACGGTGAGCGCAACTTCGGGTTCTCAAGCGGGAAGCCGTGGCTGCCGCTCCCCGACGATGCGGCCGAGCTCAACGTGGCGGCGCAACTGGTAGATTCCCGCTCGATCCTCAGCCTCTACCGGCGTCTGCTCGACTACCGCCGCTCGAACCCGGCCCTTCGGTGGGGGACGTACCGTCCGCTCGAGGTGCCCGCCTCGTGTTTCGCCTACCTCCGCCAGGCGGAAGGGCCCACGGTCCTGGTGGCGCTCAACTTCGAGGCGGGCCGGCAGCACATCTGCTTGCCGGGCCTGGGGACGGGCAAGCTGGTGCTCTCCTCGCACCTGGACCGCGACGGACCCGTCGACTGCGACGACCTGGTGCTGCGCGCCGACGAGGGGGTCGTGGTGGAGCTCGGATGACTCCGCCTCGAAGACCAAGCTCCAGCTGCTTGGCGGCCGAGCCAGCGTCGGCCCTGGCTGCCGAGAAGGCTTTCAGGTCGAAGGGGACCGGGCGGGAACCGTGGGACCCCCCTCCAGGCCGGCTTGCAGGGTCTCCACCAAGCGCAGCACCTCGACCGGCAGGGGAAAGATCAAGGTTGAATTGCGCTCGGCGGCCACCTCCACCATGGTGGAGAGCACCCGGAGCTGCATGGCGGCCGGATGCACTTCCAGGATCTGGGCCGCGTCGCCCAGCGTCTGGGCCGCCTCGAACTCGCCCTTGGCGTGGATCACCTTGGCCCGCCGATCACGCTCCGCTTCCGCCTGGCGAGCCATCGCCCTGCGCATGGCGTCGGGCAGCTCCACGTCCTTCACCTCCACCAGGGTGACCTTCACCCCCCATGGATCGGTGAGTTGGTCGATGATCTGCTGGAGCCGCTGGTTCACCTCGTCGCGCTTGACGAGCACCTCGTCCAGCTCCACCTGACCGATGATCGAGCGGAGCGTTGTCTGGGCGATCTGTGAGGTGCCCAGGATGTAGTCCTCGATGGCGATCACCGCCTTGACTGGCTCCACCACATTGAAGTAAGTGACTGCGTTGACGCGTACGGTGACGTTGTCCTTGGTGATGATGTCCTGGGGCGGAATATCCATGGTGATGGTGCGCAGGCTGACTCGCTGCATCCGGTCGACGATGGGGATGATGAAGAACAACCCCGGCCCCTTGGCATCGATCACCCTGCCCAGGCGGAAGATCACCCCGCGCTCGTACTCCGGGACGATCTTCACCGCCGACAGCACCAGGATCACGATGAGCACCAGGGCCACGCCCAGCCCAAGCGAGATGTCGAGGTTCACGTTGACTCCTCCTCGGTCGGTTCGACGATCAGCTCCAACCCTTCCATGCCTACCACCCGGACCGTCTGTTGCGGGCGCAGGGGATCGCTTCGGCTGCGGACGCGCCACCAGGCACCGTCCAGGAACACTTGGGCACCGTGCTGCCGCCCGGTGCTGATGCTGGCCAGGCGCCCCACCAGCGCCTCCCGCCCCAGGGCAGCGGGAGCCCTGCGCGCCCGCCAGGCCAGCCGGCCGGCCAGCAGGGTGCCTGCTCCCGTCACCAGTCCGACCGGCACCAGCACCACGGGACTCACCCCCACCGTTCCTTCAAACAGGAAGACGCCGCCCAGGACGAGGGCGATCACCCCACCCGCCGCGAACACCCCGACTCCAGGCACGAACAGCTCGGCGATGAGCAGCCCGGCAGCCAGCACGATCAAGGCGACGCCTGCTGCGTTGACCGGTAGGACCGAGAGGGAGAAGAACGCCAGGATGAGCATGATCACCCCCATGATCCCCCCCAGCCCCATTCCCGGGTTGGCCAGCTCGTAGATGACGGCCAGGGTTCCCAGGGACATGAGCAGGAAGGCCAGGTTCGGATCGGCGAGTCGCTGGAGGACCCGCCGGAAGAAGCTCAGGCGGTAGGGAACGCTTGCGGCATCGGCGGTGCGCAGGATCGTCTCCTGGCCGGAGCCGAGGGTGACGGGTTCGCCTTCCAGTTGGTCGAGGAGCTGCCGGCGTCCGCTCGCCACCACGTCCACCGCGCCGATCTGAAGCGCCCGGCTGGCGGAGATGGAGCTTCCTTCTCGTACCGCGTCCTCGGCGAAGCCGACGTTGCGACCCCGGGCTTCGGCCACCGTGACCGCGAAGGCCGCCGCGTCGTTGATGATCTTGTCGGTTATCTCGCCGCCCCCGAGGTCGACGGGAGTGGCGGCGCCGATGGTGGTACCGGGGGCCATGGCGGCTACGTGGGCTGCCATCGTGATGAAGGTACCGGCCGATGCGGCCCGGGCCCCGGATGGACTGACGTAAACGATCACCGGCACCGGGGCGTTGAGGAAGGCCTGCACGATGTCGCGCATTGAGGTATCAAGGCCACCAGGTGTGTCTAGTTCCACCAGGAAGGCCTGGTGGCCTGCTGCTGCCGCCTCCTGCACCCCGGCGGCCAGATGGTCGGCAACGACTGGAGTGACGGGGCCACTCACCTGGGTGACGAGCACCGTCTCTGTCTGTGCCTGAGCTGGCAGGGTGAGCAGCAGCGAGACCACCACGGCCGGCAGGGCGAGCAACCTCATGGCCCCACCATATCCGCCCGTCGGTCGGACCAGGTCCTCGGCTTCATCGCCGAGCCCACTACGTCTCAGGTCGGCGGGGTGCGGGGGAGGGGAGTCGTGGTCAACGGTTCGATGAGCAGCCGTCCGTCCCGCTCGGTCACCTCCGTGCCGAATTCCCGGCAGGCGGTGCTGAAGCGCCGGCGGATCCATGCCGCCTCCTCCCCCTGCGCCAACTGGGTGTGGCAGTACCGGAGTTCGATGGGTACCGCCTGCAGCCGGACCGGGCCCGAGGGGTCGAGGTCCACGAGGAACAGCAGCCCCAGATCGTTCCGTAGGAGAGGGTCCACCGCATAGTCATCCAGGAAGTCGCCCAGGTCGTAGAGGATGGGGCCCCTCACGCCCTGGAACAGGTGGGCCGAGTGACCGGCGACCAGGGTGGCGCCCGCCTCCAGCAGGAGGTGGGCGGCGTTGCGGACATGGGGCAAAGGCGTGGAAGACATGTTGGGCCCCCAGTGCGGCGTGACCAGGACGGCATCGGCATCGGGAGCGGCAACGGCCTCCAGCAGCCATGATGGTGCCCGGCCGTGCCACAAGTCGGCAAAGGCCACCCCGGGCTGCTCGCCGGCGGCGAAGTCCGCCGGGTGGTCAGTGAGGCCGAGCACGGCCAGGCTCTGGTCACCGTGCCGCAGGATGGCCGGGGCCCGCGCCTCCTCCAGGTCGCGGCCGGCTCCCACGGTGGCGATGCCCGCCGCATGCAGGAGGTCGAGGGTGTCGACGAGTGCCTGCGGGCCGTAGTCCAAGGCATGGTTGTTGGCCAGGGTCACGCAGTCCACTCTCAGATGAGCGAGCAGGTCGACGGCCGACGGTGGCGCTCGGAAGAAGAAGGGCTTGCGAGGATCAGGCCAGCGCTCGCCGCGCTCCGAGACGCAGCACTCTAGGTTGAGGACGAATAGGTCTGCCTCCCGGGCGACGGCCACCACCTCGTCCGAGACGAGCGATTCGGCCGGACGGGAGCGCAGAGCCTCGGCCACCTTGCGCCCCAGCATGGTGTCACCGGCTAGAGCCAGCTTCATGCCCTCCACCCTACGGCGGAGGACGGGGCCCTCAACCCAGGTAGTAGGCGCCCCTCAGGTCGTCGGGCAGGTCGAAGATCAGCTGATGCTCCACCAATGTGTGCTCTTCGGGCCCTTCTTGGGGCCAGACGTCGTCGGGCTCGTCGAAGCCGTCCTGGTCTTCCCAAGGGTCTTCATAGTCGTGGAGGAAGCGACCCCGCTCCTCCTCGATCCTTGCCACTCGTGGCCCCTCTCTTCTCCCGCTCGAAGAGCTCCTCGAACGGGATGCAACACCGTCGTCGGCGCCGCTCTTGCGGAGTGTACAACCAATCGGCTGCGGCTGCGCAGGGGGAGCACAACGTCGGCCAGCTCTGCCCCCAGGCGTACGGCCGCCATCAGGGCGTTCTATCGGCCGGAGACCGAGCTGACCAGCCACTACTTTCAGCCTCGCCTGCCGGGTCAATTCGCTCTGGTTCGACGCAACCAGTGCGGTCCGTCCCCTCGAACACGCGGATATGGAGGCATGCCCGAGACCTACCCGTTCGGCCCCCTAGCAACGGCCCTACGCCGCCTCCTCCATCTCCTTCGAGTAGTTGCCCGAGCGGGCGGCGCTGTTGCACCTCGCTCGATGGCGGAGGGCGGTCTGGGCGGCTTCCACGTTCTCCTGGCGCCCGCGCCAGGCTTCCAGCGCCGGGCCCTGCAGGGCGCGGGCGTAGGAGAAGCCCAGCTGCCAGGGATGGGAACCGATTGCGTTCATGGCGTTCAGGCGCTCGGTGGCCGCCTCCGGGCTCTGCCCCCCGGAGAGAAAGACGATCCCCGGCAAGGCGGGCGGGACCACTTCCCGCAGGCAGCGAACGGTGGCCTCGGCAACCTCCTCGATGCTCGCTTGCCGGCTGTTCTGCTTGCCGGCCAGCACCATGTTGGTCTTGAGCAGGGTCGTCTCCAGCCTCACCCGGTGCTCGAAGAGTCGGTCGAAGAGCCGCTCGAGCATCCGCGACGTCACCTGGTAGCAGCGGTCGAGGCCGTGGTCGCCATCCATGAGCACCTCCGGCTCGACGACGGGGACCAACCGGGCTTCTTGGGAGAGGGCGGCAAAGCGTGCCAGGGCATGGGCATTCGCCTCCAGGCAGAAGTGGGTGGGGATGTCCTCGCCGATGCTCACCACCGCCCGCCACTTGGTGAACCCGGCCCCCAGCCGCCGGTACTCGGCCAGTCGCTCGCGCAGGCCGTCGAGGCCCTCGGTGACCTTTTCGCCGGGAAATCCCGCCAAGGGCTTGGCCCCCTTGTCGACCTTGATGCCGGGGACGATGCCCCGTTCCTGCAAGAAGTCTGGGAAGGGGACGCCGGTGTCGGCTCTCTGGCGGATGGTCTCGTCGAACAGGATCACGCCGCTGATGAACTGCTCCAGGCCAGGGGTGGTGAAGAGCATCTGACGGTAGGAGCGGCGGTTCTCCTCGGTGGAGGGCAGACCGATGCCTCCGAAGCGCTTCTCGATGGTGGGAAGGCTCTCGTCCGCCGCCAGGATGCCCTTGGCGGGCGCCATCAGAGCCTGCGCAACCTCCTTCAGCGGGCTCTCCACCATGCTTCCTCCTCGGAGGCGCCTACCGCGTCGCTGACCATTCCACCCCTTCCTTGGGCGCCTCCCCTTACCCTCCTCACCCACGGCCCAATCGGCGGCCGTGAAGAGAGAGGCGGCGACCAAGGTGGGCGGCCAGTTCGAGGATGGGGAGGGTGCGAACCGGTTGGGGCATTCGACCCACTACCCGCGTGGCTACCTGGATGACCATCGCCCCATGCCGGTAATACCTGTTCCAGGGCAGGTGGTAGGCCTCTCGGAACTCCTCGGGGAGCAAGTCGGCGGTGACCAGGCGCAACGGGGCGTAGAGCAGGTCGGGGACCCCGGGAACCCGAGGATGGAGCACCTGCTCCGCCATATGCCTCGCCTGGTCGCTCACCTGCAGCGTGGTCACCTGTCGGTCGATGTAAGCGGAGAAGGCCTCCAGGTCGTCGGGCACGAGCTCGGCGGGGATGCCGAACTCGTCCGCCAGCAGCAGGCTCTCCCGATAGAACCGCCGCCGGTCGCCCAAGTCGAACCTCCTCAGGTAACGCTCCTCCACCGCCAGCACGGTATCAATGAGGGTGGCGTGCACCCACAAGCGGAGCCAGGGGTCGGCGGCGTCATAGGCTCTTCCCGCCGGTGAGACGCCTCGGACGTTTCGGTGGGTTGCCTGCATGCGCAGCAGAGCCGTCCGGGCCTCCTCGACCTCCCCGACTCCAATCGTCCACATCGCCTGCATGGTCCGGTGCAGTCTGCCGAAGGTGTCGTGGTGATAGTCCGAGTGATTGGCCACTCCGGCCGCCACCTCTGGATGGGCCAGCTGCATGAGGACGGCTCGCATCCCGCCCAGGAGAAACATCCACTCCTGGAACACCTGCCAGGAGAGCGTGTCGGGACCGTAGAGGGGTGCATCACGATCAGTCATGCGGGCTTGGGCCAGGATAAGGTAACCCCGTGAATGAGCAGAGGGCCGGCGTGTTGTTCGACGTGGACGGCACGCTGGTTGACAGCACCTACCTGCACATCCTGGCCTGGTGGCGCGCCTTCCGAGAGGTGGGGCGAACCGTGCCGATGGCCGCCATTCACCGCTGCATCGGCATGGCCTCCGAGCGGCTGGTCCAGGAGCTGCTCGGGGAGGCCCAGCCAGGGGTGAGCGAGCTGCATTCCCGGCAGCTCGAGGGATTGCGGGGCGACATGCGGGCCTTCGAGGGGGCGGCCGAGCTGCTGCGGTCGGTCTCCAAACGCGGGGCAACTGTGGTGCTGGCCACCTCAGCCAAGGAGGAGGACCTCCCTTCCCTCCTCGGGACGATCGGGGCGGAGGATGCCGTCGACGAGGTGATCTCCTCGGCGAAGGTGGAGCGAGGGAAGCCGGCGGGAGACATCTTCACGCTCGCCCTCAAGGCCGCCGGCCTGTCGGCCGACCGGGCGGTGGTGGTGGGGGATACCATCTGGGACATCGAGGCTGGCCGGAGGATCGGTCTGCGCTGCATCTCGGTGCTCACCGGCGGGATCGGCCGCCGGGAGTTGGAGGCGGAAGGATCGCTGGCCGTCTACCAGGACGTCTCCCAGCTCCTTGCCCGCCTGGACCAGAGTCCCATAGGTAGCCTGCTGCGGTAGGCAATTCTCATGCTCTGCCGGGGCGTCACCACTGCACCGCTGCTTCCCCCAGCATGTCGATGAGCTCCAGAGCGTTCTTCGGTGCCTTGGCCTTCCCGTCGTTGTTGAAGTAGGCGAAAGCCTGCTCCCCTCGCCCGGCGGCCGCGGAGAGGAACTGCACCCAGGGTTCCAGCT
>JALYHC010000279.1 GCA_030776765.1 Actinomycetota bacterium
CACCGGAGGCGCGCCCCACCGCGGTGGCCGTTTGCAGGTTGCGGTTCACGAACACCTCCTCGATGGCCACCGCCGCCGGCTGGTGCTCGGCGATCAGCACCGTCAGCTCGGCGTGCAGCTCCACCAAACGCCCGGCGATGGGGCGAAGAGGGTCGGTGCGGATGGCACCCAGCGCCCGGATCTCCGGCGCTCGCCTTGCCTCAGCCACCACTCCATAGCCAGTGGTGGCCAGGCCGGGGTCGATGCCCAGGACGAACATGTGTACGGAGTGTATCGAGGGGGTGTGACGCGTCCAGGGATTTGGAGAGGAGACTCAGCCCACCTGGGCCAGGACTTCCTCCGGGATGTCGAAGTTGGCATACACCGACTGCACGTCGTCGAGGTCCTCCAAGCTCTCGATGAGCCTCAGCACCCGGGGAGCTACAGACGCTTCCACCGGCACCGTCGAGCGGGGGAGCTGTACGAGCTCGGCGCTCACCACCTCCAGCTCCGCCTCGGCGAGGCGCTGCCGGACCCCCTGCAGGTCGGCCGGCTCACTCACGACCTCCCAGACGTCCTCGGTGGCCCGCACGTCCTCCGCACCTCCCTCGAGGGCGGCCATCATCACCTCGTCCTCGTCCTCGTCGCCGCTCACCAGCAGATAGCCCTTGGGCTCGAAAACGTAGGAGACGGAGCCGGGCTCTCCCAAGCTGCCTCCGCCGCGGGTGAAGGCGGAGCGCACATCGGACGCGGCCCGGTTGCGGTTGTCGGTGAGCACCTGCACGTACAGGGCCACCCCTCCCGGTGCATAGCCCTCGTACCAGGCCTCCTCGTAGTGGGCACCCTCCGCCTCACCGGTGCCGCGCTTGATGGCCCGGTCGATGTTGTCGATGGGGACCGAGGCGGCCTTGGCCTTCTCGATGGCCTGCGCCAAGGCCGGGTTGCCGGCCGGCTCCCCGCCACCCTGTCGGGCCGCCACTTCCACCGCCCGCAGCAGCTTGGCGAACAGCTTGCCCCGGCGGGCGTCCTGGGCCGCCTTCTTGTGCTTGATGCTCGACCACTTGGAATGGCCCGACATCAGTCTTCCCCCGCCATGTCCAGCAGCAGCTGATGGATGCGTCCGTCGTCGGTCAGCTCAGGGTGAAAGGAGGTGCCGAGGACGTTTCCCTGCCGCACCATCACCGGATGGCCCTGCGACTCGGCCAGCACCTCCACCTCTCCTCCGATCTTGGCCACCCAAGGCGCCCGGATGAAGACCCCATGAAAGGACCCCAAACCCTCCACGGCCAGGTCCTCCTCGAAGGACTCCGCCTGGCGCCCGAAGGCGTTGCGCTCCACCACCAAGTCCAGCACCCGCAGCTGGGGCTGCTCGCCGTGGGTGATCGAGCCGGCCAGGAAGATCATCCCCGCGCAGGTGCCCAGCGTGGGCAGCCCCTCCTCGATCCGGCGGCGCAGCGGCTCCAGCAACCCGTACAGGCTGGCCAGGCGGCCGATGGTGGTGGACTCGCCGCCCGGGATGATCAAGGCGTCCAGGCCCTCCAGGTCCTCCGGCTTTCGCACCAGCACCGCCTCGGCGCCCAGGCTCTCCAAGACGGCGGCGTGCTCGCGGAAGTCCCCCTGCAGCGCCAGCACTCCTACCCGGGCCACCAGCTACCAGCCCCGGAGCTGGAGCAGCTCTTCCTCCTCCAGCTTGTCGGTCTCGATGCCCGTCATCGCTTCGCCCAGGCCACTCGAGACCTTGGCGACGATCTGGGGGTCCTGGAAGTAGGTGACGGCTTCCACGATCGCCTTGGCGCGGCTCTCCGGGTCGACGCTCTTGAAGATGCCCGAGCCTACGAAGACACCGTCGCAGCCGAGCTGCATCATGAGGGCGGCGTCGGCCGGTGTAGCGATGCCCCCGGCGGCGAAGTTGACCACCGGCAGGGAGCCGGTGCGGCTGACCTCCTCCACCAGGTCGAGCGGGGCGCCCAGCTCCCGGGTCGCCGCCACCAACTGCTCCGAGCCGAGGGTGGTGAGGTGGCGCATCTCCCCGCTGATGGCCCGCATGTGGCGCACCGCCTCGACCACGTTCCCGGTTCCCGCCTCGCCCTTGGTTCGGATCATGGCCGCCCCCTCGGCGATGCGCCGCAGCGCCTCGCCCAGGTTGCGAGCCCCGCATACGAAGGGCACCGTGAAGCGCCACTTGTCGATGTGGTGCTCCTCGTCGGCCGGCGTGAGCACCTCGCTCTCGTCGATGTAGTCCACGCCCAGCGCCTCTAGCACCTGCGCCTCCACGAAGTGCCCGATACGGGCCTTGGCCATCACGGGGATGGAGACAGCTTCCATGATGGCCCGCACCGTGGCCGGGTCGGCCATGCGAGCCACGCCTCCTTCCCGCCGGATGTCGGCGGGGACCCGTTCGAGGGCCATGACCGACACGGCCCCCGCTTCCTCGGCGATCTTGGCCTGCTCGACGGTGGTCACGTCCATGATCACGCCGCCCTTGAGCATCTCGGCCAAGCCCCGCTTGACTCGTTCCGTTCCTCTCTCCACGACACCTCTCCTCTGCGGTCTCTTTGCGTGGAGTCTACTTGGCGGCTGGGTCGGCCCGGCGCGGACAGATCCCAGCAGCAGGCCGTCTGCGCCAATCTTCTACCAGTCGCTCCACGGCCGCTCGCAGGGAGCGCTCGCGTCCCGTCATCACAACCCCCCTCCCCGACTGCTCTTCTTCAGGGGTGGGCGGCCTCTGGATCATCGGGGGTCAACAGGGGCCTCCCAGCCCCCGAACCCCCCCGGTGCCTGCAGAGGGAGGGAGCGGACCCCGCAACGC
>JALYHC010000280.1 GCA_030776765.1 Actinomycetota bacterium
AAGATGGCGGCGCGGAACAGGTCGACCTTGTCGGTGAAGTACCAGTAGATGAGGGCCGGAGAGCGGAGGTGGGCCTGCCCGGCGATCCGCTTGATGGTGGCCTTGTGGAAGCCGTGCTCGGCGAACACCCGGAGGGCAGCGTCCATGATCTGCTGGCGCCGGTCCCCTTCCTTGGTCGGTTGCGGGCTAGACCGGGGGATTGATTGATCGCCCATTCAAGACTCAGGGTAGAGGCAGGTCGAACGCCCGGTCAAGTCTGCGTCAGGTGAGCGGGAAAGGAAGCTGTGCCCACCAGGGCCTGTCGTCCACAACGACCTCCACCACCCATTTCACCCACCAAAAGCCCCGACGCCCCGGCACCACCAGGCGAGCCGGGAAGCCGTGGCCGGCGCTGAGCGGCTCGCCTCCCACCCGGGTGGCCAGCAGCAGGTGTGGCAGGTCCCCAACGGGCAGGCGGCGGGCGTAGCCGGTCACCGAGCGGACCAACAGGCTGCCCCCCTGGGCTCCCGGCGGGAGGAGCCGCTCCAGCAGGGCCCCTTCCCACTCCTGGGTTGCGAACCAGCCTCCCGTGCAGTCGAGGGTGGCCTGCAGGCGGTCGGCGAAGGCATTCACCTCCTGGTAGGTCCAGGACCGCCGCCCGGCGGAGGCGCCCACCTCCAGCCGCCACCCGTCCGGCTCCATCTGGGGCACCGTGTCGTCGAGCCACTGGGTGACCGGCATGGCGGAGGGGCGGAAGGACCCGGTCTCATGGGAGCCGGTGAAGCGGCGCTCGGCGCCGGGCCAGGAGCCCGCCCGCATCAGGCCCTCGAGCGACGCATAGGCCAGCCCCGCCATCCCCAGCAGGGCCCCTCCCCGAAGCAGGTTCCTCCGAGAGAGGTCGGCTGGGCGGGCCGGCACCCGGCGAGCCAGCACGTGCCAGCCCGCCAGAGGCAGGGCCACCAGCGCCGCCCCCACGTGGAGCTGCATGGCGCTCACCGGACCCAGGCGCACGGCCAGGCCGGTGGAGTGGAGGAATCCGAAGGCCAGGGCCAGGACCACCAGCACCGAGAAGACCAGCGAGGCTGCACGTCCGGCCCGCTCACGGCGCAGCCCCCGCCGGGCGATCAGCGACTTCCACGGCGCCAGGGCCACGATGGCCAGCCCCGCCAAGCCGTGCGCCACCACCACCGCCCGGTTGGCCCATTCGGTGCCGACGCCGAAGGCC
The DNA here is from genome assembly GCA_030776765.1 of Actinomycetota bacterium. Lineage (GTDB taxonomy): Bacteria > Actinomycetota > Acidimicrobiia > Spongiisociales > JALYHC01 > JALYHC01. The sequence goes on from JALYHC010000280.1 coordinate 1,205, forward strand.
AGGGCGCCGGTGGCAAAGGCCACCCCGAGCAGCCCGAACAGGGCCAGGTTGGTGCGCCTGCCGGCCATCACGGGGATTGTATGGTGTGGTCCTCTTCTCTCCAGCGAGGAGGGCTACAAGCGGATCTCGGCTCCCTGCGGCACCAGCCGCTCGGTGTTGGTGGCCTGCAGAACGCCCTTCTCGTCCACCTCGGCGGTGGTGTTGGGGCAGAGCTGGTAATTGGCCCGAAGCGCTAGGGGGACCATCCATGCGCCGGTGGCGGTGCGTGTCCGGCAGTCACTCCAGCGCACCACCACCGATGGCTCGTGGCAGCCGGCGAAGACCTCCGACCAAACCACCGGGAAACCCAGGCGCTCGCCTCCCACGTAGAGGTCTCGCACCGCTACCGCCAGGCCGGTCTCCAGCTCGGTGATCTCACCCCTCCATCCTCGAAGCGGCGAGGGATGGATGCGCAATCGGTAGGGCGTCCCGGGTCGCCAGAGGTAGTCCCTGGTGTTGGGGTCCCCCGGCGTGCTGCTCAGCGGGGAGTCCGAACCGCTCAGCACCCCTCCACCCTCAGCGGGGGCGGCGTAGCCGCCCCAATTGGCCGCCCGGCTCTCCGGATAGCGCGGGTTCCACTGCAGGCCGAGGTGTGCGGCGCCCCGGCTCACCCCTCCTTCGAGGAACGATGCCTGCAGGGCCCAGAAGTAAAGCTGGGGCACCGCCGGGGGGCGCAGCACCTCGCAGACGGCCTCCACCTCGCTGAGCTCCACCCGGCGGGAAACCTCCCACCACAGATGGAAGGAGAAGGCCACCTAAAGGACGTCCCGCTCCCGCTCCTGGAAGACCCGATCCAGGCGGAAGGGGTTGTTCTCTGCTCGGACCTTGCCGGTCACTACCTCCACCAGATGGCGGCTCCCGGCCGGGCTGCCCATGATCCCGTGGCCGCTGTAGCCGGTGTTGACGTAGAGGCCCTCCACCTCGGTCTGCCCGAGGAACGGCCGGTGATCGGGGGTCATGGTGTACTGGCCGGCCTGCAGCAGCAAGTGGACGTCGCCGCGCCTCCACACCTCCTCCCAGAAGGGAGATACCCGGGCCACCGAGACCGGGCTGGCCGGGTCGAGGAGCCGAAAGGCGAAGGCATGCTCGGGGTGGAGGTCTTCCGCGGGAGGGCTGGGAGGAGTGGACGGGTCGGTGAACAAGAGGTAGGCCCCCTGCAGGGCCGGCCTCCAGTGGGCGCCGGTGTCCTCGTCGATGGTCATCGGTGCCCGGCCGGGGACCTGCGGAACCTGGGGTAGCACCACCTTCTGCCGGACCACCGTGGTCAGCGGAAGCTCCACGCCGGCGGCGGCGGCCACCAGGCCGGAGAACGGCCCGGCGGCGATCACCGCGCAGTCGGTGTCCACCACTCCGGAGCTGGTCTCCACGGCGGTGAGACGACCGCCGCCCAGACGAAAGCCGGTCACCGTGCAGCCGGTCACCACGGTCGCCCTGGAACCGGCCACCAGCCCCATCGCCAGGCGTTTGGGGTCCAGGAAGCCGTCCTCCTGCCGGAAGCGGCCCTGCAGGACATTACGGCCGACGTGCGGGAAGCGCTTCCGCACTTCGTCGCCGCTCAGGAGCTCCACGTCTTGCAGCCCCCAGGAGCGCTGCCGGTCGACCAGGCGGCGCTGGCGCTCCACTCCCTGCTCGCTGGTGGTCAGCCACAGGTAGCCGGCCCTTCGCACCTCCAGGTCGTAGGCGGACTGCCCGGTCTGCTCGGGGAAGTCGAGGAAGAGCTCCACAGAGCGGCGTACCAGGTCCAACTCCTCCCGGTTGTCGAACTGGAGGCGGAAGGCGCCGGTGCTGGCGGGAGTGGTGAGCGTCGCCAGGGCAGGCCGGCGCTCCAGGAGCAGCGGCCGTAGCCCGGCCACCGAGGCGTAGAAGGCGGTGGCCGCCCCCACCACTCCCCCACCGACGATGACCAGCTCGGCATGGGACGGCGGGGCCGAGAGGTAGCGAATGGGGTGGGCCATCCCAGCCGATGGTACCCAGGATGGACCCCCTCCCGCCGGGCCCCGCAAGCACGGGGGGGAGAAGAGCTTGTTCGGCGCCCCGGCGATCGTCTACCCTGTGCCTCCGAGCGGGCGGAACCGAGGAGGTTTCGCTTGCGCGGACGTTTCACATCTCGCCCCGGCATCGCCCTCAGCGCACTCGCCATCGTGGCGGCGGCGGGAAGCGGCGCCTACACGGTGCGGCAAGGTGACACGCTCTCGCGGATCGCTCAGCGCCACGGCGTCGGGGTGGAGCAGATCGCCCAGGCCAACGATATCGACGATCCGGACCGCATCTACGTGGGACAGTCGCTGGTCATCCCCAGCGCCGAGTCCGC
>JALYHC010000281.1 GCA_030776765.1 Actinomycetota bacterium
CCTGGGGGCAAGCAGAAAAATTTTAAAAAACAGGGGAGTTCGGCGAGCGGTCGGACCCGCGTCCGGGTTTCCTACCCGCCGGCCAGCACGTACAGCCGGTAGCCGAGGTCGGTTAGGAACTCGACCACCCCCTGCCCGCCGTCGCCCGCCGCCACCCTCGACACCTCGACACTCAGTACCGGTCGGTGACGGTTGAGAGTGCCGACCGCGCCCCGCAGCGCCTCCAGCTCCCACCCCTCGACGTCGAGCTTCACGAAGGCGGGGGCGAGCCCGAAGTGGTCGAGTGGCCGGATGTTGACCGGGTGGCGGGTGGCCGGCCCGATGTCGTGCAGTGTGTCGGCTCCGGCGTGATCGGGATGGTCGGACAGCCACCCCTCGGCTTCGGTCGAACCCAGGGCCTCGGGATGGGCAATGACGTTGCGGATGTCGTTGCGTTCCAGGTTGGCGGCCAGGGCGGCTCGGGTGTCGGGGTGGGGCTCGAACGCGTGGACTTCGCCCTCCGACCCGACGAGCCGGGCGGCCGACATGGCCAGGAACCCTGTGTAGGCCCCGACGTCCACTACCTGGTCTCCGGGTGAAAGCACCCGCCGCATCACGTCGATCGTGCCCGCCTCGTAGGTCCCGTGGTAATAGAGCGCCTGGTCGATCGCCTTCCGCCGGCGCGGGTCCACCTCGACAGAGAGACCCTGACAGTCCACCAGCGCCGAGCCGCCGGGCGTCGGGGCCAGCTTCCACGTCGCCCGGATGCCCACGCTGGCGAGCGGGTGGGGGACCAGCCGCAGCGGACCCGCCACCGTCCTGGTCAGGGGTCTGAGAAGCCTCACGCCCCAACAGCCAACCACATCCCGCCCACGTTTGCACCGATTCCGACGAACCACCGGGGAGGTTACCCATGCCGTTCGGCGACATCGAGTACCTGCACCGCGCCGACTGGGGCGCCCGAACCGGTTTGCCTCGCCTCCGCTACGACGTGGTCGAGCATCGGCGCACGAGATCCACATCCACCACACGGTGGGCGCCGACGGCGACGACTCCACCCGCAACCGGTGGTCGCGGTCCGAGGCGATCGGCTACATGAGTCAGCAGCTACCAGAAGACCAAACAGAACCTCGTGCTGGCGTTCGCCTTCAACGGGATCGGCGTTCCCGCCGCCACCACCGGCCTGATATCCCCGGTGTCAGCTATGGTGGCCATGATCTCCTCGGACACCGCGGTGCTCGCCAACTCCTTCGGCGGCCAGCTCCTCGGAGGAGAGTCCGTCACCGGCGGCTTCGGCGAGCTGGGACACGACAATCAGCACCCCGCCCCCGACTCGTGTCTCCTGAAGCAACCCAGGCAACAGTGCTCCGGCTCAAGACCAGCAATGCACTGCGAAGGCTGCTCGGAGCGCATCCAATCTGCGTTCAGGAGGCTCGATGGAGTGGTCGAGGCCCACGCGGACCCCGACAGCGGCATCGTCGGGTTCAGCCATCGCCGCGATGTCTTCGAAAGCCAGATCCGAGACCTGCAGGATGAGCAGATCGACCCGGATGAGCTGGCGCATCTCAGCCTCGTAGCTCCCGTCTAGGCGGGAGGCTCGGAGGCGCTTGAGGAGCCGATCGGACGACACCACCATCACCAGTTCGGGGATGGTGACTTCGGTGAAGCCCCTCCTGGCCACGGCGTACTTGGGCAGCTGACCACGGAGAACCAGGTGAAGATTCTGGACGCCTTCTGGCAGGGCATCCGCAGGTCCTCCCCGAGGCGTTCGACAACCCTGGCGAGTATGTGCTCCAGAAGCAGACTGGCACCCTGGTGATGCACACGGTCCTGATGGCTGTGCTCCGCGGCCCCCAGTCGGTCGATCGGCCCTTAGACTTAGATCCGGCTTCGGCTGAGGTCTCTCTGCAGGCGCCGGGCCGCCCACCGGTGGAGCTGGATGTCCACCCGGTTGAGCCTCCGGACCAGGTCCAGGTCCTGGCGCTCGATCTGCTCAATGGGCGGGCGGTCGGGTGTGGGGTTGACCCTGCCGGCGTCGCCGGAAGGAGCCCACTGCATGACACGGTCGAGGAGCTCGATCGTCTCGTCCAGTCTCTCCGTGACTCCGACTACCAGGGCCCGGCGGAGGGTACCCAGCGCCAGCCGCCGAAGCCTGCCGGAGCGCATGCGAAGAGGACGCAGCTCGAAGCGCACCTGCTGGTGAAGGGGGTGAGAGGGTTCGACGGGAGGATGCCAGTCGCCTGCCTTCGCGTCCTGAGACACCAGGAAGCGGGCCTGAACGTTCTCGATCAACGGCCGGCACGGGGGATCGCGGATGAAGTCCGAGAAGTGGTAGCCCGGCCGGTTCACCCGCTGGTGAAAGTAGTGGGCAGGTTCCCTGCGCACGTGCAGGTAGTGCGAGAGCACCCGCTCCATCGGGTCCCTCAGCACCGTCACGCACTGCAGTGGCCGACGCAGGACGCGCGGGAGGACCAGGCCGAAGTGGCCGCGGAAGAGCCGGAAGGCGGCGAGCTCCTGAGGAGGCACATCGAGCAGGTCGGGGAGCAGGTAACCGCGGAAGATGGCGTCGGGCGGGTAATGGCTCTCCACGGCTGCCCCCAGGGACATGCCGGCCGTCTTGGGGATGTGCAGGAAGTACAGCGGCAGGTCGAGGTCGCGGCGGGTAGACATGAACGGCCAGGCAGCTCGAGGCACGGCGGGAAGCTAGCCGGGGCGAGTGGAGGGATGTCAAGGAGCGATTCAGTCCCCCGCCCCGACGCTGCTGCCAAGCGGGAGGCAGCTGTCAGAAGCCCGTCAGCCGGCGGGAGACGCGCGGAGCAGGTAGAGGTGGAGCGGCCCCCCTCTCCTCGGCGCCGGCGGCACCAGCGGTACCACCTCGTCGGGCCGCTCGTTCTGCACGCGCTCCAGGCC
>JALYHC010000282.1 GCA_030776765.1 Actinomycetota bacterium
CCCTCCAGGCGGTGGACGATCTGGGCCACCGCCGCCGCATTGTCGGAGGTCATCCGGAACTCGGGACGAGCCCCCGCCGCTCTCTCCACGAAAAGCGTTACGGCCTCGTATTGCGCCAGCTGCTCTATAGGCAGGTCGCCGGCTCCTGGTCTCCGCAGGCTGGGGACCGGCATCTCCTGCTCTCCGGAGACGTGCAGCGGGGCCCGGGAGGTGACCAGGACCTCGAGGCCCGTTGTCCCCTGCAGCAACTGGGCTACCTGGGGCCCGGCTGCCAGAACCTGCTCGAAGTTGTCGAGCACCAGCAGCATCTCCTTGTCGGCCAGGTAGTCGAGCAGCTGCCCAAGGGGAGAAGTCGACCGCTGGTGGAGGTGGAGCCCCTCGATGATCGCCAAAGGCACCAGCTCCGGCTCGGTGATGGCTGCCAGGGGGACGAAGCAGACCCCATGGGGAAAGTGCTCTGCCACTTCAGCGGCTACCCGCAGCGCCAGGCGCGTCTTGCCGGTGCCCCCCGGACCGGTGAGGGTGAGGAGCCGGGACCGGGAGAGCAGCTCGACCGCCTGGTCGACCTCCCGCCGCCGGCCCACGAAGCTGGTCAGCTGCACCGGCAGGTTGTTGGGAATGCGGTCGAGTGACCGAACGGGCGGGAAGGTGTCGGGGAGCCCGGCCACCACCAGCTGGTAGAGGTGCTCGCGGCTGGACAGGTCCGGGAGCCGGTGCTCACCGAGGTCCCTGAAGCCGACCCCGCTCGGCACGGCGTGCTCCACCAGGGAGCGGGTGGACGCCGAGCAGAGCACCTGCCCACCATGGGCGGCGGCGGTGATGCGAGCCGTTCGGTTCACGTCCATCCCCACGTAGTCCTCACCGGCCAAGGCACCGGTGCCCGCGTGCAGGCCCATCCGCACCCGTGCCTCCCCTCCGGCAGGCCAGTGGTGCTGGTGGAGCGCTCGCTGGGCGGCCACTGCGGCCATCACTCCCTGGGGAGCGGTGGGGAAGACGCAGAAGAAGGCGTCTCCCTCGGTGGACACCTCCGTCCCTCCAGCCTCCTCGACGGCCTGGCGGAGAAGCGCCGAGTGGTCCTCCAGCACCTGCCGGTAGTCATCGCCCAGACGCTCCAGCATCCGGGTCGAGCCTTCGATGTCGGTGAAGAGGAAGGTGACGGTTCCGGTCGGCAGGTCCTTCACGAGTGAGCTCCGTTGCCCCTGGCGCACCCTAGCCCAGAAGGCACTACGGTCCGACGGGCAACTTCCTGTCTCCCGGCCTGTCTCCGGGGCAATCGCCCCTCCCGTTTGCCTATGCTGGGGTTGAAGGCTTGACCAGGAGGTGCTTATGGTGAAGCAGGGGCAACGGGTCGAGGAGCTCACCAAGAAGGTGGGGCAGGTGCCGCGCACCGGCACGGTCAAGGAAGTCAAAGGCGGCATGGTGATCGTCAAGTGGGATGACGGCCACGAGAGCACCGTCTTCGGAGAGCAGGGCCTCACCACCTCACAGCGGTAGAGCCAACTCGCCCGAAATCGAGAGGCCCGCTGGCGTGAGCGGCTGCCGGCAGGTGGCCGCTCACTAGTGTCGGGAGGGCAAGGCTGGCGGCCACCGGGAGGTAAGCAATGGTCCAGGTAGGAGAACAAGCCCCAAGCTTTCGGGCCCACTCGAGCCAGGGGCACACGCTGCAGTCAGACGTGTACCTGGGCAGGACACCGATGGTCCTCTTCTTCTTCCCAGAGATCGGCACCCCGGGATGCGATGCCGAGATTTCCGCCTTCAACGCCCGCCTCAAGGAGTTCGGCCAGAACCGGGTCCAGCTGCTGGGCATCACCCGGGCCAGGGCCAAGGACCTTCGCCACTACGCCGAGGAGCACAACCTCAAGGTGCCCCTGCTGGCCGACGAGTCGTCCAAGATCATTCGCGACTACGGGGTGGCGGCCGAGGACGGCCGAGCCCGCCGGGTGACGGTGATCGTCGATCGCCTGGGAAAGGTGGCCCACGTCTTCGACCCGGTCGAGACCCACAACCATGCCGAGGAAGTGCTCTCGGTCATCGATCAGCTCCGGGAGGAGCGCCCCGAAGCGATGTCCCGGGAGACCGGCTGAGCGATGGAGGTCCAGGAGGCCAGGCGGTTCCTGGAGGCCAACCATCGGGCGGTGCTGGCCACTCGCCAGGTCGGTGGAGGAACCCAGCTCACCCCGGTGCTGGCCACCGTCGACGACCAGGGAAGAGCCATCATCAGCACCCGCGAGACCGCTTACAAGACCGCCAACCTCCGGCGCGACCCGCGGGCCTCGCTGTGCGTGATGAACGACCGGTTCTTCGGCGAGTGGATGCAGATCGACGGGACGGCCGAGATCGTCTCGCTTCCGGAGGCCATGGAGCCGCTGGTGGACTACTACCGAAGGGTGGCCGGCGAGCACGACGACTGGGACGACTACCGTGAGGCGATGTCCCGCCAGCAGCGCGTCTTGCTGCGCATCACCGTCGATCACGCCGGGCCTGATCGCCGAGGTTGACCGAGCAAGGCCACCACCCGTGGCACAATGAGCCGGTGCACCAGTGCCCGGCGCCCCGCCGCTTGCGACCCTCCCTCTTCGCTGCTCCTTAGCGTCATCCGGCTCAGAAGCAGGCTGCCCTGCTTCGTCCCTTCCTGCCGACTTCGTCCCTTGTCACCGGCAACGAGAGGAGCCTCTTGAGCGACTTCATGCAACGACACCGAGCGGCGCTCGCTTCCGTCATCTCGTTCGACACCGACATCGAAGCCGTCTCCGCCCAGGGACTCTGGGTGACCGATCGGGACGGCAAGCGATACGCCGACTTCGCCTCCGGCACGGCCGTCACCAACCTGGGCCACAACCACCCGGAGGTGGTGGCAGCAGCCATCGACCAGATGCAGCGGCTGGTCCACTCCGGCGGGGTGTTCCGCTACGAGTCACTGGTCACCGCTGCCGAGAAGCTGGCCGAGATCGCACCCGAGGGGATCGAGAAGTTCCTGTTCTCCAATGCGGGGGCCGAGGCGGTGGAGGCGGCCGTCAAGCTCGCCAAGCACGCCACCGGCCGGCAAGCGGTCATCGCCTTCCGGGGCGGCTTCCACGGCCGCACGATGGGCTCGGTCACCTTCACCACCTCCAGCGCCAAGTACCGCAGCCGCTACCACCCCCTGCTGCCCTCGGTGTTCATCAGCTCCTTTCCCCACCCGTACCGCTGGGGACTGGAAGAGGAGGAGGCCACCGACAGAGCCCTCGATGACCTGGACCGAATGTTCAAGCACGAGGTCGACCCACAGGAAGTGGCCTGCTTCCTGGTAGAGCCGGTGCAGGGCGAGGGCGGCTACTACCCGGCGCCGGCGTCCTTCCTACAGGCGCTGCGGGAGGTGGCCGATGACCACGGCATCATGCTGCTGTTCGACGAGGTGCAGAGCGGCTTCGGGCGCACCGCTGCCTGGTTCGCCTCCGACCACTACGCGGTGGGCCCCGACATCATCGCCCTGGGCAAGGGGATCGCCAACGGGCTGCCGCTGGCGGCGGTGGGAGCCTCGGCGGAGGTCCTGGACCGCTGGCCGGCAGGCGCCCACGGCACCACCTTTGGCGGCAACCCGGTCTCCTGCGCGGCGGCGGTCCGCACCATACAGGTGATGGAAGGGCTCCTGGAGCACGCCCGGGAGCTCTCTACGCACGCCTTCGAGCGCTTCCGCAAGGCCCAAGTCAAGCTGTCCACCATCGGGGACGTGCGCGGGCTGGGGCTGATGATCGGGGTGGAGCTGGTGACGGATAGAGCCAGCCGCTCCCCCGACCCGGCGGCGATGGGCTTCATCGCCGCCTACGGCCTCCAGCGCGAGCTGATCGTCATCAGCTGCGGCCCGGACGGCAACGTGATCCGCTTCATCCCTCCGCTCGTCACCACCTCGGAGGAGCTGGACCGGGCCATCGACACCATCGAGGAAGCGCTGGGGGCCTACGAGGAGCGCAGGTAGGCATGGCCAGGAGGGTCCTGATCCTGGGAGCAGCCGGAAGGGACTTCCACAACTTCAACACCCTCTACCGAGATGATCCGGAGTTCGAGGTCGTGGGCTTCACCGCCGCCCAGATCCCCAACATCGCCGACCGCCGCTATCCGCCCGAGCTGGCCGGAGCCCTCTACCCGCAGGGCATCCCCGTCTTCTCCGAGTCCCAGCTCGAGAGCCTGGTGCGCCAGCGAGGGGTGGACCTGGTGATCTTCTCCTACTCGGATGTCTCTCACGAGCACGTCATGCACCTGGCTGCCCGGTCGCTGGCCCAGGGCGCCTCTTACTACCTGGCCGGCGAGGAGACCATGCTCAAGGCCGCTCGGCCCGTGGTGGCGGTGACCGCGGTCCGCACCGGGGCGGGCAAGAGTCAGACCAGTCGCAAGGTCCGCAGCGTGCTGGCCAAAGGGGGAAAGCAGGTGGCGGTGGTGCGTCACCCGATGGCCTATGGGGACCTGACCCGCCAGCGGTTGCAGCGCTTCGACGATCTGGCCGACCTGGCGGAGGCCGGCTGCACGATCGAGGAGCGGGAGGAGTACGAGCCTCACCTGCGGGAGGGGGCGATCGTCTACTCGGGCATCGACTATCAGGCGGTCCTCCGATCGGCCGAGCAGGAGGCCGACGTGATCCTGTGGGACGGAGGCAACAACGACCTGCCCTTCTTCCGCCCCGACGTCCACATCTGCGTGGCCGACCCCCACCGGCCCGGGCACGAGCTGCGCTACTGGCCCGGGGAGGCCAACTTCCGCAGGGCCGACGTGGTGGTGATCAACAAGGTGGACACGGCCCCGCCCGAAGCGGTGCAGAGGGTGCGGGCCAACCTGGAGGAGGTCAACCCGGACGCTACTCTCATCCTGGCCGCCTCCCCCATCCGGGCCGAGAACCCCGGGCTCATCAAGGACCGCCGGGTGCTGGTGATCGAGGACGGCCCCACCCTCACTCACGGGGAGATGACCTATGGGGCGGGGGTGGTGGCTGCCCGCCAGCACGAGGCGGCCGAGCTCATCGACCCCCGACCCCACGCGGTGGGAAGCATCCGGCGCACCCTGGAGAGCTATCCCGAGCTGGGCCCCCTCGTCCCAGCCATGGGGTACGGCGAGGAGCAGCAGCGGGAGCTGGCCGAGACCATCGTGCGGGCGGCGCCCGACTCGGTGGTGGTGGCCAGCCCCATCAACCTGATGGACCTGCTCGAGCTGCCCCTGCCCCACACACTCGTCCACTACGAGCTGGAGGAGGTGGGGGACCTCACCCTGGCCGAGGTGCTCGAGCCGCTGATGTGACCCGCCCAGTGGTCCTCGCTTTCGGGGGCAACGCCTTGGTCCCCGACCCCTCCAACCCGGCAGGCGAAGAGCAGCGGGCGGAAGAGCTCGCCGAGGCGGTGCTGCTGGTGTTCCCCAAGGGAGCGGGGATGGCCCTGGTGCACGGCAACGGGCCGCAGGTCGGCACCGCCCTGCTGCGGGTGGAGGCTACCCGCCAGGAGTTGCCGCCGGAGACCCTCGACGTCATGGTGGCCCAGACCCAGGGAAGCATCGGGTACCTGCTGG
>JALYHC010000283.1 GCA_030776765.1 Actinomycetota bacterium
GTGCTCAAGAGCGCCCGAGCCCTCCAGGAGAGGGGAATGCTGGGGTGGCGGCGTGGATAGTCGAGCTCCTCCAATAGCCGGCCGGCCACCGCCTCGAAGACCAGCACCTGCTGCTCGGGCATCTGCACGCTCCAGTCCCGCAGTCCAGAGGTGACCGGCCTGGTGACCCCCTGATGAAAACTGCCTCCCGGTTCTCCCTGGATGCGTCGTCCGCGTCTCTATGAAACTCCAGCATCCGCTCGTCGAAGCTCAGCCCGGCGAAGTCGCAGACGAGCTCCAGCACCGGGCGGGGGTCGGCGACCAGGTCTTCGTAGCACACCTCCAGGTAGCGGTTAGCCCAGGGCGTTGCCGAATCTGCGACCCGTGGAGACGTCGCGCCGCCACCGGTTCGCAGCCTCCCAGATGCTGCTGGCTCCCCAGGGCAGCGAGAGATAGGAGAGGGCTACGTCCCTCCCATCGCGGATCATATGGATGAACCTGGCTTCCGGAAAGAGGCCGGCCGGCAGCGGGATGGAGAGGACGTAGATGGGGGTCTTGGTCTCCCCACCGGACCTTGCCGTGGTGGTCGGCGTAGCCGCCGAAGACGGCCTCCACCACCCCGCCGAAGTCGCGCCGCTCGAGGCGCTCGAGACGCCTCCGCACCGGTTGCTCGGGCACTTCCCATTGGCGGAAGAGCCTGCTGGACATGATGTCTGCAGCCAGCCGGTCGACATCCCAGGTGGCACCGGCGAGGTAGCGTTTGCGCCTCTTCCAGAAGGCGGGGATGAAGTGAGACTCCCAGGGGATGGCGACGGCGGGATGCGAGTCGAGCATCAACCGCAGCATGGTGGTGCCCGACCGACCGCAACCGACGATGAAGAGCGGAGGCCCCCACCCGTCCAAGCCCGCTTGCATCGGCGGGAATCTAGTTCCTGAAGGGACCCAGCGAACGGAGGAGCGGGATGGGTGGCCCACTGGATGGAATCAAGGTGCTCGACCTCACCAGGCTGCTGCCGGGCGGCTACTGCACGCAGGTGATCGCCGACCTGGCGGCCGACGTGATCAAGGTGGAGGAGCCCGAGCGCGGCGACCCCCTGCGCCGGCCGGCCGACCTGGGGGATTACTCGTCGGCCCACTGGGTGCTGAACCGCAACAAGCGCTCCCTCGCCATCGACCTCAAGGCGCTGGGAGGAGCCCAGGTGCTGCTCCGCCTGGCGGAATCGGCCCAGGTCCTGGTGGAGGGCTTCCGCCCGGAAGTGGCGGACCGGTTGGGCGTCGGCTACCGGGCCGTTTCGGCCTCCAACCCGGCCATCGTCTACTGCTCCATCTCCGGCTATGGGCAGGACGGCCCCCTGCGCCGGCGAGCGGGGCACGACGTCAACTACCTGGCGACCTCCGGCGTGCTCTCCATCACGGGCACCGCCGCCCAAGGACCGGTGATCCCCGGCGTCCAGATGGCCCACCTGAGCAGCGGCCTGCTGGCTGCCACCGGCATCCTGGCCGCGCTGCTCCAGGCTCGCGCCACCGGTGAGGGTGATCACCTGGACCTGTCGATGACCGACACCATGGTCTCCTGGCTCTCCATCCACGCCGGAGGCCACTGGTCCGGGAAGCACCGAGCCCGGCTTCGAGAGCATGCTGCTCAACGGCGGCTTTCCCTGCTACCGGGTCTACCGCTGCGGGGACGACCGCTTCGTGGCGCTCGGAGCTCTTGAGGAGCGCTTCTGGGATGCGTTCGTGGAGCGAGCCGGGCGGCCTGAGTGGGCCGAGAGGGGGCGTGACCCTTCGCTCATCCGGGAAGTGGAGGCACTCTTCAGGGAGAGGACGCGAGACGAGTGGGTGGCTCACTTCGCCGAGCACGAATGCTGTCTTTCACCGGTCCTGGATGCTCGAGGAGGCGCTCTCCCACCCGCAGCTGGGCGCTCGCCGGATGGTCGTCTCCCAGGTGCACCCCCACCTCGGCCAGCTCCGCCAGCTCGGGATACCCGTCAAGCTGCGTGCCCACCCCGGCTCGCTTCGGCGCACGGCCCCCCGGCTTGTAGAGCACACCGCAGAGGTCCTGCACCAAGCCGGCTTCAATGAGAAGGCTGTGGATGGCCTTCGGAGAGCAGGCGTGGTGCGAGTGTTGGGAGGCCAACCTTGAGCGTTGGTGATAGGCTTTTCGCGAGCGGATCCAGGGGGCAGGTTGGGACGACATAGCCGTCCTACACAGCGGCGTCGAAGAATGGGACGGGCGGCCGGCTCGGCAGTCGGCAGCACCTTGTGGCTGCTGGTCACCTTTGTCTTGGTCGCCGCCCTGGTGGGATGGCTCATGCTGGGCCTCTTGCAGTTCAATTGGAGCGATTGGACCTTCGGCCAGCCGGAGGAGCAGGGGGCGCCTGCCTCCGTGCGGGTTGCATGAGGTGTGGCAAGTTGTGGACTGTGGATGTGCTTCGTTGGGACGGGGTGAAGGCGACCGGCCCACCCGAGACTTCCTGAAGGGCGCGGGGAGGTCCCCAAGGAGCTTGTCCTGCACGACCGACAGCTCCAACCATTCGGCCTGCTCTGGGTCGTGTTGGTGATGGGTGTGTACTCGAGGTGACGACGATTGGCGACCGGAGCGGGCTCCGCCTGCTCACCGCCAACCTGCTCAACGGCTCCGCCGACGCGCCGGCCTTCGCCGAGCTGGTGCAGCGGGAAGGCGCGGACGTGGTGGCCGTCCAGGAGCTGGCCCCGCCTGCCGCCGAGGCCCTGCAGGCAGTGCTTCCCTTCGGCCGCCTGGAGGCAGCCTGGGATTTCAGGGGAATGGGCATCGCCCTGCGTCGCCCGGGGAAGGTGCGGCGGGTCGGCCTGGCCCGGCGGGACGCCTGGGCGGCCGATCTCTATCCCCCGGATTGGCCGGAGATCGGGCGCCATGTGGAGGTGCTCAACGTGCACATCCTCGCCCCCATCTTGTGGCCGCCGTGGCGCACCTTCCGGATACGACATGCCCAGGTGCGAGCCTTGGAGACGCACCTGGAAGAGAGCATCTGTCCGGCTCGCGTGGTCCTGGGCGACCTCAATGCCACACCGGCCTGGGGGGCCTACCGGCGGCTGGCCGCTCGCATGGACGACGCGGGCGTGCTGGCCGCCCTGCGCACCGGACGTCGGCCCACTCCCACCTGGGGACCGAGGCCCGAGGGCCGGCGGCTCCTACGGATCGACCATGCCTTCGTCAGCGGGGTCGAAGTGCGGGACGCCCGCACCCTGCGGGTCGCCGGCTCCGACCACGACGCCCTGCTGATCGACGTGTCCTGAAGGCCTCTTCCCCCTCCCCCGCTCGCGGGAGAGGGGTGGGGGGGAGGCGCGTGACCTCGTCGCTATCGTACGCCGGCTCCCTGGCGACCTCCAGCACTCCCAACCGCCCGGCGCCGCAGCCGCTTGACCGCCTTGGCAGGGCTTCCTTCACTCTGCTTCCTGCAATCTTGAGCTTCACCAGGAGAGTGCTCAAGAGCGCCCGAGCCCTCCAGGAGAGGGGAATGCTGGGGTGGCGGCGTGGATAGTCGAGCTCCTCCAATAGCCGGCCGGCCACCGCCTCGAAGACCAGCACCTGCTGCTCGGGCATCTGCA
>JALYHC010000284.1 GCA_030776765.1 Actinomycetota bacterium
GGGCACGTGCCCTTCCCCGAGCTCCCGTTGCGCATTACCGCCCCCGGCGAGGAGTCGGGCACCTACGACTCCTTCGTGGAGATCGTGCTGGAGGACATCGCCGAGGAGCGCGGCCAGCAGGCGGTGACCCGCCCCGACTACACGGCCTCCGGCAACGACAACGTCATCATCGAGGGCATCACTCGCGACCCCTCATCGTTCGGCTGGGTGGGCTTCGCCTTCTTCGTGGAGAACCAGGACGTGGTCAAGGCCTTCGAGATCGACGGCGGGGAGGGTTGCGTGGCGCCCACCGACGAGACCATCGCCGATGGCAGCTACCCGATCTCGCGGCCGCTGTTCATCTATGTCAACACGGCCCGGGCGGCCGAGAACCCCGACCTGGAAGCCTACGTGGACTTCTACCTGAGCGAGGAGGGCCGGGCCTCGGTGTCGGAGGTGGGCTACGTGCAACTCACCGACGAGGAGTTCGAGGAGACTCGCCGCACTTGGGAGAACCGGTGAGCGGGGGTCCCCTACCTATCCTCTGATCAGCGTCCTCTGATGAGCAGCTGATGGAGCGAACCATCGACCTGCGGGGAGACCGGCGACGGAGGAGGCGAGAGGCGGCCATCCGCCGGGCCTTCCTCGCCTCGGCGGCCGTCTCGATCGTGGTGAGCGCGGCGATCGTGCTGACGCTCATCGGCCAGGCCGTCACCTTCCTCTTGGAGGTCGAGCTGGGCCAGCTCTGGGAGGTGGGCTGGTTTCCCAGGCGGGGCCTCTACGACCTGCGCACCATCCTGGCCGGCACGGTCTTGGTGGCGGCGCTGGCCATGCTGGTGGCCACCCCGCTGGGCCTGGGGGCGGCCGTCTACCTCTCCGAGTACGCCGACCGTCGCATCCGCCGGGCCCTCAAGCCCAGCCTGGAGGTGCTGGCCGGCATCCCCAGCGTGGTGCTGGGCTTCTTCGCCCTCACCTGGATCAGCCCCAACGTCATCAACCGCCTTTTCCAGGACGCCGCCATCTTCAACCTGGGAGCGGCCGGGATCGGCGTGGGCATCCTGGTCACCCCCCTGGTCGCCTCCATCTCCGAGGACGCCCTGCGGGCCGTGCCCGGCGAGCTGCGGGAGGCCTCCTACGGGCTGGGGGCCCGCAAGCGCACCACCACCCTGCGGGTGGTCTTCCCGGCGGCCATCTCCGGTGTGATGGCCTCGCTGATCGTCGGGCTGGCCCGGGCCATCGGCGAGACGATGGTGGTGGCCATCGCCGCCGGAGCCACCGGGGGGTCCCTGCTCACCTGGGACATCACCCAGCCCGGCCAGACGATGACCGCCGCCATGGCCGCCCTGGCCATCGGCTCGGACCAGGTGCGGGGGGCCGACGCCACCTTCCAGAGCCTCTTCTTCGTGGGGTTGCTGCTCTTCCTCATGACCCTGGCGCTCACCACCCTCTCCAACCGCTTCGTCCGCCGCGTGAGGCAGCGCTACTGATGGAGACCATGACCACCCGCTCACTGGTGGCCACCGATGCGGTCCGGCGCGCCCTGCGGGGCAGACCGCTCGACCTGCGAGGGCGCCTGTTCGAGGCCGCCCTGCTGGGGGCGCTGCTGGTCTCCCTGGCCCTGCTGGTCACACTGCTGATGGACATCGGGCTGGGGGGCTGGGAGGTGCTGGCCAGGCGGGGCTGGGGCTTCGTCACCAGCCCCATCTCTCTCGACCCTATCCGGGCGGGAGTGGGCCAGGCGATCGTGGGCTCGGTGCTGCTCATGGCCTTCGTGGCGCTGATCGCCTTCCCGCTGGGGATCGGCGCCGCCGTCTACTTGGAGGAGTACGCGCTGGACAACGCCTTCACCCGCTTGGTGGACACCAACATCCGCAACCTGGCGGGGGTGCCCTCCATCGTCTACGGGCTGCTCGGCCTCAGCCTGTTCGTCAGCTTCGCCGGGCGAAGCGTCATCGCCGGCGGCCTCACCCTGGCCGTCTTGGTGCTGCCCATCACCATCATCACCGCCGCCGAGGCGCTGCGGGCGGTGCCGGCCGGCATCCGGGAGGCGGCCTTCGGGGTGGGCGCCACCCAGTGGCAGGCGGTCCGCCACCACATCCTGCCGGTGGCCGCCCCGGGGATCTTGACGGGGACCATCCTGTCGCTGGCCCGTGCCTTCGGCGAGGCGGCGCCGCTGCTGGTGGTGGGGGCCGTCACCGGCTTCTTCACCACCGGTGACCAGGGGCTCCTCGAACAGCTCGGGGGCCGCTACACGGCCCTGCCGATGGCGGTGTTCAACTGGGCCCGCCAGCCGGGCGAGGGATTCCGGGCCCTCACCTCGGCGGCCATCATCGTGCTGCTGGCGGTGCTTTTGACCGTCAACGCCGCCGCCATCTTGCTGCGTAACCGCTACGAGCGGGAGGTGCGGTGACGGTGGAAGGTATCCGGCAAAGGCCGGTTTCCACTACGGTGCGGGCCATGGAGCCCGCCGCCGCCCCAGCCGCGGCCATCTTCGAGGTGAAGGACCTGTCGGTCTTCTATGGGGGCTTCCAGGCGCTCCGTGAGGTCACCATGCCCATCCACCAGCACGAGATCACCGCCTTCATCGGTCCCTCCGGCTGCGGCAAGACCACCCTGCTGCGCTGCTTCAATCGGATGAACGACCTCATCGAGATCGCCCGAGTGGAGGGCGAGGTCTTCTACCACGGGGTGCCGCTCTACGGCCCGCACGTCGACCCGGTGGAGGTGCGGAGGCGCATCGGCATGGTGTTCCAGCGGCCCAACCCGTTCCCCAAGTCCATCTACGAGAACGTGGCGTTTGGCTCCCGCATTGGCGGGTACAAGGGCAACATGGACCATCTGGTGGAGGAGTCGCTGCGCAAGGCGGCCCTGTGGGACGAGGTGAAGGGCAAGCTGCGCTCCTCGGCCCTGGCCCTCTCCGGGGGACAGCAGCAGCGCCTCTGCATCGCCCGGGCGCTGGCCACCACTCCCGACGTGATCCTCATGGACGAGCCCTGCTCGGCCCTCGATCCCATCGCCACTCACAAGATCGAGGAGCTGATGTTCGACCTCAAGGAGGAGTACACGATCATCATCGTCACCCACAACATGCAGCAGGCCGCCCGGGTGAGCGACCGCACCGCCTTCATGAACGTCGACGTAGCCGAGGAGGGCCAGCGGACCGGGGTGCTGGTGGAGTACGACTCCACCGAGAAGATCTTCACCAACCCCTCCGACCCCCGCACGGAGGATTACATCACCGGGCGCTTCGGATGAGCTCGTCCATCCGACAGCGCTTCGACGAGTCGCTCGACCAGCTCAAGCGGGACTCCATCCACATGGCCGGGCTGGTGCTGGAGAACATCCGACGCACCTCTGAGGCGATCCTCGAGAACCGCCTGCGACTGGTGGCCGAGGTGATCAACGCCGACGACGAGGTGGACCGGCGCTACTCGAAGCTGGAACAGGACGTCTTCGAGCTGGCCGCCCGCCAGCAACCGACTGCCGGCGACCTGCGCTTCCTCATCTCGCTGACGCGCATCGTCCATGAGCTGGAGCGGTCCGGGGACCTGGCGGTGAACACCGTCAAGGCCCTCAACCGCTCCGCCGGGTTCGACCTGCCGCCGCGCATTCGCGCCACCCTGAGCCACCTGTGCGACGACACGGCGGCGATCTTCCGGGCGGGGATCGATGCTCTGGCCGACATGGAGGCCGATGCGGGGGCGGCCTTGGACGCTCAGGACGATGCCATTGACGATCTCATCGACAGCCTCTACGAGGCCCTGCTCAGCAGCGAGAACAGCATCCCGCGGGACGTGGCCCTAGAGCTGGCGCTGGTGGCCCGCTATATGGAGCGCATTGCCGACCATGCAGTCAACATCGGAGACCACGTCAGCTACATCGTCACCGGAGTGTTCCCGCAGCACGAGCACCTGAAGGCATCCGGGGGCTGACAGTCTTCTCCCTCCCCCTAGCCCCCTAATGGAGCCGTAAGCCAGAAGCGGCGATCATTGGGACGGCGGGTGAGCACTCCAGCCCCCTGGACAC